>CAMNPN010000051.1 GCA_946548085.1 uncultured Prevotella sp.
TCTGAACTGACAGTTTAGACTGGGTAAACTGACAGTTTAGACTGGGTAAACTGTCAGTTTGGACTATCTAAACTATCATAAACTCCTATCTTTAACAACAGAGAGCTGCCTGCAAAAAGGGTAGAATATGTAAGCATGTTTCATGTTTTCAAGGTGATTATGACGGCTGAGTGACGGCTTAAACATCAAGCCGTCATAATCTAAAATACTGAATATCAGCATAATATCCTCCAAAGTGACGGCTTAATGCAATTTATATAATATTTAGTTTGGAAAAATTGCTTGCACATACGCAAACGTATGGTGAAGCCTTGTCAACTGTACAGCCGGGCACTCGCTGAGTACTCGGCCGTACAGTTAATCAGGGAGGCTCGTGGGAACGAACGGCGAGACGACAAGCGTCATAACGCTCTACACGCGGACGGGCGAACTGACTGCCGACGGATGGTACACGCTCGGCGGCACCCACCTTGCAGGCAAGCCATCGCAGCGGTCATTTATGGCCAATCTCTTATTCGCAGAACATTTGGTGCAACACGTTTTGCAATGCGGCTATTTCATCAGCAGCAAGCGTGGTGATACGGTTCTTCAGGCGGCGTTTGTCTATAGTGCGGATCTGGTCAACACGTCATCTGCCATCAATCTGTCCTCACCATCGGCATGTGCTTGTTTGGCAGCATCAGCCCATCCGGCACGAGTAGCAACGCCAGCGGCCTCTTTCTGTTGGGCCGACACCAATCCTTTCACAAAAGAAATAACTTTCATCATTGCCGCCTCACTGTCGAGCAATGGATTCATCTCACGGAACAATTCCGCACGTAGTTGTACTGCAGTCATAATCCTAACATGTTTGATTTCCGAGCGAAAGTATCTTCGAGCGGAGCTCAAAGTTACAAAAATAAATTGAATTAAACGAGCGGGTCAGGGGACTCTTTGACCCACTCGTAAAGGTATTCTAAAAATCACCATGTAAACAAGCATCTTGGCGCTGCTTGCTTTACTTGAAGACCCTTTGTGCAAACTGGGTGAGGTAGATGCGCCAGTTGCGCCAGATGTGCCCACCTTCGGTCTCGACATACTCGTAGGGATAGCCCTTCTCGTCGAGATACTTGCGCAGGTCGGCATTCTGCTGGTAGAGGAAGTCGGTCTTGCCGATGGCGATCCAGTAGAGCGCGGGCTTGGCGGCGAAGAGCCGTGCCAGTTGCTGCTGTACCTGAGTGTCTGTGGTGAGCCGCTCGTAGGTCGACTGCTGCGGGTTGCCGCCCATGTGTATGGCTGCCGAGAAGAGTCCGATATAGTTAAAGGTGTCGGGGAACCGCTTCGAGGTGGCGAAGGTGTGGGCACCGCCCATCGAGAGTCCGCAGATGGCACGGTTCTTCTTACCCTTGGCCACCTTATAATGGCTCTCCACGTACTTCACGATGTCCATGAAGCTCTCGTCCATCGTGGCCACGGGCTTCTGGTCTACGCTGCCACGGAAGGACGGCTGGTACATGCCGCGGCTCCACTCGCCTGGGGCTGCCTGACAGTCGGTATTGCCGTTGGGCATGACGACGATCATGGGCTTGGCCTTGCCCGTGGCGATGAGATTGTCGAGTATCTGTGCGGCACGTCCCAGTTCGCTCCAGGCGTTCTCGTCGCCGCCAGCGCCATGGAGCAGATAGAGCACGGGATAGTTCTTGCCCTTGTCGTAGCCGGCAGGGGTGTAGATGGTCATGCGGCGCTGCATCTTCAGCGTCGTGCTGGGATACCACACCTTCGCGAGGTCGCCGTGGGCCACCTCATTCACACGGTAGAGGTCGCCCTTGTCGCCTTTCTCGTCGCTGACGATGAAGATGTTCGAGAACGACATGATGTCGCGGTTGACATAGACGTTGGCCGGATCCTTCACACCCGTCATGCCGTCGATGTTGAACGTGTAACTGTAGAGTTCCGGCGCGAGCTTTTGGGTGGTGTAGCTCCACACGCCGTCCTTACCCTCGGTGAGCGCGGCGACGCCGGGCTGCTCGACGGTGCCGAATCCAGGCACCTCCTGCTTCGTGGGAGCGAGGAAGTCGCCTGTCACCTCGACCTTGACGGCCTTGGGGGCAAAGAGGTTGAAAGTCACTGTGCCGTCCTTGTTGACGACGGGCGATTGTACGTTGGCACTCTGGAAGAGTTTCTCCTGTGCCGAGGCGCTGAGGCAGAACACTGCCAGGGCCACTGATAGGATAGTCTTTTTCATTATTTTTACTTTTTTACCTTTTTACTTTTTTACCTTTTCAACAGTTTCATTTGTCCCTGCGGCTTCATCACATCGTTCACCTTTTCCGTGCCGGCCTTGACGGCTGCAGGCAGCGTGGCCTTGATGTCCTGAGCCGAAGCAGCCACGAGGAACTGGTACTCACCCTCGGCGACGACCCAGGCAGAGGCAGCCTCGTCGAACGAGGCGAGTTCTCCGGCCTTCACGCTCAGCGTCACGGTCTCACTCTCGCCCGGCTTCAGCAGTTTCGTCTTGGCGTAGGCCTTCAGTTCCTTCACGGGCTTGTTGGCAGCCTTGTTGTCAGGGGCCGAGACGTAGAGTTCCACCACCTCCTTGCCTTCGCGGCTGCCGCTGTTCTTCACCACCACGCTCACTTCGTAGCCATCGCCCTTCTGGGCAATCTTCGCGTCGCTGTAGTCAAAGGTGGTGTAGGAGAGTCCGAAGCCGAAGGGGTAACTCACGGGCACGTCGAACGAGTCGAAGTAACGATAGCCGACGTAGATATCCTCCTCGTAGTCGGTCCAGTCTACATTCTTCACATTGCCGCGCTCCACGGTGTTCATGAAGTCGAATTTGGCCGTCTGGTCTACAGGGAAGTTCTTGGAGGAATAGACGTCGGTGAACTTCACGGGCCAGGTCATGGTGAACTTGCCCGAGGGCGACTGCTTGCCGCTGAGCACGTCGACCACGCTGTTGCCGCCCTCCTGTCCGGCCTGCCAGGCGCAGAGGATGGCGTCGGGCTGCTCCTTCCAGGAGGCGGTCT
Source organism: uncultured Prevotella sp. (assembly GCA_946548085.1). Classification (GTDB taxonomy): domain Bacteria; phylum Bacteroidota; class Bacteroidia; order Bacteroidales; family Bacteroidaceae; genus Prevotella. Next base: position 3,006 of record CAMNPN010000051.1, read on the forward strand.
CGATGACACCGCCGATGTTCAGCAGCACCACCACCTGCTTGCCGGCCTTGTGATAGGCCTCGCAGACCTGGTTCAGCAGGGTCCGCTCGGAGTCGCTCAGGTTGAAGTCTGTCGACTTGCGGTCGAAGAACTCTCCCGAGATACGTCCGATGGTCAGCACGGCGATGTCGGCCTTGGCGGCCTGCGCCTCGAGTTCGGCTGGCGTGAACTGCTTCTCGGCGGGCAGGCCGGCGGGCAGGAACCGCATCATCATGGCCTTCTGCTTGTCGGTCTTCTCGATCTCGGCGATCTCGGCCTCACGGGCCTTGTGATAGTCTGCCCAGAACTGTTCGTAGGCCTGCTTCAGATCGTCTGAGACGGTATAGCCGCCGTTCTTCATGCCGTCGAGCAGCGACACCACATAGGCATGGTTCACATTGCCCGAGCCCGTGCCGCCGGCGATGAACTCATAGGAGGTGTTGCCATAGAGGGCCACGTTCTTGATGCTCTCGGCGAAGGGGAGCGCCTGGTTGTTCTTCATGAGCACCATACCCTCGGCGGCAGACTGCCGGGTGACGGCAGCGTGGGCCTCCAGGTCGGGCTTGTTGGAGTATTGATAGCCCTGGTAGCGGGGCGTCTTCTCGATGAGGTTGAGGATGCGGCTCACGTTGCGGTCGAGGTCGGCCTCGGCGAGTTTACCGCTCTTCACGCCAGCCACGATCGAGTCGTACTGTGCCTTCTTTCCCGGCTGCAGCATGTCGTTGCCTGCCGTCATCTGCACAGCACCGTCCTTGCCCCCGAACCAGTCGGTCATCACCGTTCCCTCGTAGCCCCACTCGTCGCGGAGGATGGTCTGCACGAGGTCCTTGCTCTCAGAGGTGTATATACCATTAATATAATTATAGGAGGTCATCACCGTCCAGGGCTTGCTCTCCTTGATGGCGATCTCGAAGCCCTTGAGATAAATCTCGCGGAGGGCCCGCTGGGAGATGCGGGCATCGTTGCCCATGCGGTTGGTCTCCTGGTTGTTGGCAGCGAAGTGCTTGATGCTCGTGCCCACGTCGTTCTTCTGCACACCGGTGATATAGGCGGCAGCGGTCTTGCCCGCCACCACGGGGTCCTCAGAGTAGTATTCGAAGTTTCGGCCGCAGAGGGGGTTGCGCATGATGTTCAGGGCTGGGGCCAGCAACACGTCGGCACCGTACTCCTTCACCTCCTCGCCGATGGCCTGGCCGACCTCTTCCACGAGTTGGGTGTTCCAGGTCGAGGCGAGCAGGGTGCCGATGGGGAAGTGGGTGCAATAGTAAGTGGCGGAGTCACCCTCGCGGGTGGCGTCGATACGGAGTCCGGCAGGACCGTCGGCCAGCACGATGGCGGGGATGCCGAGGGAGTCGAGGGGATAGGTGGTACCAGCGGCGCCAGGCACGAGGTTCTTGGTGGCACCGATGACGGCCTCGTCGCCAGAGAAGCCCTGCATACCTGTTCCGATGACGAAGTGGGCCTTGTCTTCGAGCGACATCCTGGCCATCACTTCCTCCTTGTTGATCACGCTTTTCGTCACACTCTTGTCTGTGGCAGTACAGGCCGCCATCAGAGCGGCAGTTGCCAATACGCATAGATAGGTTTTTTTCATACTCTTCTCATATTTATAGTTCGAGATGGTGCAAAGTTAGTGCATTTTGTCCATATAACCAAAGAAAAAGGAGGAAAATCTGTGTAATCTGTGGCTTTTTTATTACCTTTGCAGCAGAACTATAAAGTAACTGCGCAATGAAGATATTCGCTATCGGCATGAACTATGCCGCACACAACCAGGAGCTGCACGGTACGCTGAAACGGCCTGACGAGCCTGTGATCTTCACCAAGGCCGACTCGGCGATACTCAACCAGGGCAAGCCCTTCTTCATCCCCGACCACCTGGGGCGCATCGACTACGAGACGGAGGTGGTGGTGCGCATCTGCCGCTTAGGGAAGAGCATCCCCCAGCGCTTTGCCCACCGCTACTACGATGCCCTCACGCTGGGTATCGACTTCACGGCGCGCGACCTGCAGCGGAAGGCTTCCGAGGCCGGTCAGCCCTGGACCATCTGCAAGGGCTTCGACGGCTCGGCCGCCATCGGCGAGTGGATCCCCAAGGAGAAGCTGCTGAAGGACCCCGAGGCCGTCTGCGAGGCCTCAGGCCTGCAGGCGCTCCACTTCCACCTCGACATCCAGACGGCTGAAGACCGCGAGCACGACCGTCCGGGGCGCACGGTGCAGGAGGGCTGCACCAGCGACATGCTCTATACCATCGACGAGATCATCGCCTACATCTCGCAGTTCTTCACGCTGAAGACGGGCGACCTGCTCTATACCGGCACGCCTGCCGGCGTGGGACCCGTTCATATCGGCGACCGCCTCGAGGGGTGGCTTGAGGGCCGCAAGGTGCTGGCATTTAACTGTAAGTAATTTCGAGGAAGGAGTGAGAGATGAGGGTGTTCGGAGTGTTTAGGGTGAAGCCGGAGGAGCGCATGCAGGCAGCGGTGGCGCTGATGGTCATCGTGGCGCTGAACGCCCTGTTTATCTGGCGCCTCCACGAGCTGTTCCTCCAGCCTGGCTTCGGACCTTACTGGAAGGCCTTCGAGCACGAGCTGCATCTCTCGGGCTACGACCCGTACACCTACCTGACGGTGACAGACTGGGACGTGGTCTACGAGCCCCACCGCCATCCCCTCTTAGCCTTCCTGATATGGCCGCTGTGGCTGTTGAACCAAGGGCTGACGTGGCTCACGGGGGTGAACTGTGTACAGTACGTGGTGACCCTGCCCGTCATCTTCTGTTCGTTCTACTCCTATATCTTCCTCTACCGCATCCATCGCGAGGTGGTGGGTCTGCGCCGCGACGATGCCACGCTGCTCACCATCTGCGGCTTCGCGATGGCCTATCTGCTGCTGTCTGTCATCGTCCCCGACCACTTCACCGTGTCGATGTTCCTCCTGCTGCTCATGCTCTATCTCTCTGGCATCTGCATCAGGCGACGGCGCGAGCTGCGCTGGTGGCAGTCGGCCCTGCTCTTCATCCTCACCGCTGGCATCACCCTCAGCAACGGTGTCAAGCTGTTCCTTGCCACCCTCTTTGTCAATCTCAAGCTGCGACTCTTACCCCTTGCCAAAGCCTTCATCGTGCCCGCCGCCCTGCTGTGGGGTGTGGCCGTATGGCAGCACCACGCGTTTGTAGAGCCCCGCGAACAGGCCCGCGAGGCAGTGAAGCAGCGCAAGGCCGAGGCGGTGAAGGCACAGGTGGCACGGATGACCCCCGACCAGCGGGCACACTTCAAGGCGAAGCAGGCACGCCGCGAGGCAGTGCTGCGCCGCCAGGCCGCCAAGACGGGCAAGCCCATGGACGATCATGGCTATCTCCGCTGGACAGACATCACCACCTCGCGCTGGCAGACGGTCTACGAGAACCTCTTTGGCGAGGCCATGCAGTTCCATCGTCAGCACTTCCTCGAAGACACCCTCGTGGGGCGCCCTGTGTTCGTGCCTTATCTCTCTATGTTCAGCTACGTCGTCGAGACACTGGTGGTGGTGCTCGCTCTGTTAGGGGTGTGGGCCGGCCGGCGGAGCAGGTTCCTGTGGCTCTGTCTGTCGTGTCTGGCCTTCGACATGGTGCTCCACCTGGTATTAGGCTTCGGCATCAACGAGGTGTTTATCATGGCGCCCCACTTCCTGTTCGTGCTGCCCATCGCCATGGGCTATCTGGTACGGGGGCACGGGGGTTCGAGGGCGCGGGGCCACCTTGTGCGCCTCCTCATCACGGCCCTGACGGCCTATATGCTCACCTACAACGGCATCCTGCTCACCTATTTCCTCCTCTCTCCCATCAACGCCACACTCTGAAGCGTCCCGCACCGTTATTGACTATGAGTGCCTGAATCGGCCCGTCCACTTGCTCAGACGGCGCCCCACCGACTGGGTGATATGGCGGAACTGTCCATAGCGCAGGTTGAGCCATAGCTCCTCGAGCGAGTTCCCGATCTTGATCCAGGGATGGTTCCAGCCGTTGGCGCGATAGAGGCGGTCCAGATAGGCCCTGTTCTCTGCGACGCCGTCAGGATGGACGAGCGGGAAGTCCAGCTCGTGCCGGCCCATGGTGAATATCCGCCGGATGCGGTGGGGGGTGGTCTTCAGTTCGGCCGAGAAATGGGTGGAGTCGCCCGTGAGCCCGATGTTGTTGATCTGGTTCTCGCGGGGCATGATGGCGAGGCTGTCGTGCAGCAGCATGTCGGCCCAGTAGATGGTCTCGAAATACGCCTTGCCGCTCTGGCTGTGGTCACGAAACATCTGTAGCATGTCACTGCGCAGGTGGCGCTCCCTTGCCACGCGCTCCAGCTTTGCCAGCTTCTCCGGGTCGTGCATGAAGGCGTAGGAGGGGTCCCATCGCTGCGCCACGCGCCGCCACGAGGCCCAGCCCCAGATCGAGAAGGCGGTGGTGAAGAAATAGCTGTCGGCCCCGCAGTCACGTGTCTGCTCGTCGATGTTGAATCCTGCCACCATCGAGATGCGCTCGTCGTGCTCATAGCGGTCGAGCATCTCCTTGCAGAAGGGGAAGAACGACTGCGACGGCACCACATCGTCCTCGAGCACGATCACCTTGTCGGCCAGCGAGAAGGCCCACTGGTGGGAACGGAAGCCCGAGGGGTCGCAGCCCTCGTTGTGGTCGAGGTAGCGGCGGTGCACCTCGCACTGCCAGTCGATCTGCGCGTCGCTGCATATCTCGCGGCAGGCCTCGATGCCCTTCATGTCGCGCTCGCCCCGCGGACCGTCCTGATAGAGGAAGAGCTTCGAGGGTCGCGCCTGGCGCACGGCCTCGAACACCTGTCGGAACGTGTCGCTGCGGGTGAAGAACAGCAGCAGCACGGCGATGTCTGTCTTTGCAGGATACTTCATCATCACAACTTATTATGTTGCAAAGGTACGAATAAGCGAGCGAAATACCAAATTTATTTGAGTATTTCCGAGCGGGATTAATTGCTTTCGGTGAGAGTCTGTGTAATCTGTGGCATATAAATTTGGTATTTCGCTCGCTTATTCGTACCTTTGCAGGCGATGACAAACGAAGCATTACGCCAACGATACAATCCCGACGGCTCGCTGCTGCGCCGCCAGCAGATGAGGATGCTGGAGATCCTGCTCGAGGTCGACAGGATCTGCAAGCGGCATGCCATCCCCTACTGGCTCAGCAGCGGCACCCTCATAGGAGCCCTGCGCCACGACGGCTTCATCCCCTGGGACGACGACCTCGACATCGAGATGCTGCGCTCCGACTACCTGCGCCTGATGGCGGTACTGCCCCGGGAACTGCCCGACTGGCTGGCGCTGCAGAACGACCAGACCGACCCCAACTACTTCTACTTCTACGCAAAGGTGCGCGACCGTCGCTCACGGATGCTCGAACAGAACGGCTACGACCGCCTGTGGCGCGAGCAGGGCATCTACATCGACATCTTCCCCATGGAGCAGCACCCCATCTGGCTGCACAAGCTCACGGAGAAGAGCGTGGGCCACATGTATAAGATCTGGCGCACCAGCACCGACGACACGAAGGCCATCCGGTCCGTCCGTCGCATCTTCAATTTCAATAACAAGATACTCTTCCCCTGTCTCCGTTCCCTCCTGCGCCTCCAAAGTATTCTCACTCCACACTCCGCACTCCACACTCCACGAAAAAAACTCACTGGGTCACGCAGAACCGTCCCTGTGATCACCAGCGCCATGGGCATCCCCTTCCACAACCCGCGCTACACCGATGAGATCTTCCCCCTCACCACACACGTCTTCGAGGGCCACGACCTGCCTGTGCCCCACGATGCCGATGCCCATCTGCGCCACATCTTCGGCGACTACATGCAACTGCCCGACCTCACCAAGCTCGCCCCCCATGTAGGGAAACTTGAATTCTTCGACGACGCCCGATAAGCAATCATCTATAAACCGTAAACTGTAAACTGTAAACCGTAAACTGTAAACCGTAAACCGTAAACTGTAAACCGTAAACCGTAAACTGTAAACCGTAAACT
>CAMNPN010000052.1 GCA_946548085.1 uncultured Prevotella sp.
ACGACTATCCTGTTGCAGAACGATTGGTATATGTCAACCCTACGCAACAGCTGAACATCACCGTTTCAACAGACCGTCAGCAATACAACAGACGCGACGAGGGAAAAGTATGTCTGAAAGTCACTGATTCTTCTGGTCTGCCTCTCAAAGCAGAACTGGCCGTAAGTATCTTCGACAAAGCCTATCTCTATCTGCCTGGGCATGAGAATATCCTTTCCCATTGTCATTTGTCCGAAGAAATTCGAGGTAACATCTTCAACCCTACTTACTATTTTGACGAACGGAACGAAGACCGTTTACAGGCACTTGACCTGTTACTGATGACGCAAGGCTGGCGTTCCTATGTCTGGAATGAGAAGCCGATAAAAGGACGACAAGTTTTGACGGACGGGTTGTATGGTAAAGAAACAACCAGCAACAAACTCACCAACAAAATGCAACTAATCAGTGCGTTTTCGCTCCGGAGTGATTCCTGCTTCATCTTGACGGATTCCATTGGATGCTTTGAAATTACGCCAGACCAGATGATGACTATGCGCGGAAATATCTACCTGAAGCCACTGCTGAGCGAAAAGTACAAGGCAAAACTGACAATTATCAATCCGTTCGACAGCATTAATTTCTATCAGCAAGGCAGACCAAGAAACCTACCGCAGAACTATATCTATGAGACAGCCAACGGAGAACGGGCTATTACCAATGGTTTTGGAACGGTAGTTCTGAAAGATATCTATGTTACGGCCAAACGGCGTTCACCCTATCGCGACAAAGTGACGGGCTATCTTGACAGTCTGGCTACAATGGCAAGTGGTGAGTGGGTTTGTGAGTGTAAAGCTGGTCAGGCATCACATTACCTGAACAACTATAAAGGCTATTCCCATCATCCCGATGGATGCTCATTAACCACTTATTCAGGTAAGCGACTCATGCCCAAACGAGGTGAGAACTACGAACTGATTAAATATGAGCCAGTAGGTAGTGATGGCAGTTGGATAGTGACAGACATCACAAGCGTCAAGTATTCTGGACCACAATACACTGAGGAGGAACTACTGAGGATGTACGGAATGTGGAAGGCTCAGGGCTATTATCCTCAACGCGAATTCTACGAACCTGATCCCGTTGAACTTAGTTCCCCAATACCAGATCCACGCAACTTGCTACAATGGAAGCCCTCTGTGCTGACCGATGAAAACGGAGAAGCAGAAATATCATTTAGAGCCTCCGATGTCAACACCGAGTTTATTGGCATCGTTGAAGCCATTGACGGCAATGGGTTGATGGGAAGTCAGACATTTACATTCAGAATAATTAGAAACAGATAACGATATGAAAAGAATCATCCTTACACTGTTGTCAGCAGTTGTAACGCTGACCGTATCTGCACAACAAGCGGATACAACATTCGTTGTGTATTATGGTTATCAGCCCATTGATACCATAACCATCAGCAAGACTTCCAAAACATTTCTCCAACTCCAAGAAGCGGAATCAGTTGTTAAGGGAATCACTGACGAACCCACTAAACATCGTGTCATTGTGGAATACGTGTTAAGCCATCCCGATAGCGACGGCTCCATATATTTGATGAGATACCTTTCGGGTATGATAAATTATAATAAATGCCTGCCTGTACTAACTGAACGGGTAAGGCAAGGTGTCATGAAACGACTCTATGATTGCTTTGTTGCTGCAAAGGCCGAAGAAGATGCTTTTACCTCGATAACAGCCAAGGCCATCAAAATCGGGGAGGAGGCTGCAGATTTCACACTGGAGGATATCAACGGCAACATGCTGACTTTATCGTCGCTGCGAGGTAAATATGTCATGCTCGACTTCTGGGGGTCATGGTGTGGAGCGTGTATCAGGTCCTTCCCACATCTGAAAGAATATCGTGAGCAGCACCGTGACAAAGTGAAAGTTGTAGGCATAGCCTGTCATGACACTAAAGAAAAGTGGAATGCTGCAGTGAAGCGCCATGAGTTGCCTTGGTTACACGTTTTGAATGGAGAGGGGACGAACGATGTGGCAGAACTCTATGGAGTTCAGGCATATCCAACCTATGTGCTTATTGCTCCCGATGGAAAGGTACTGCAATGGATGTCAGACGACCCTGATACTTTCGATTTGTATTTTGACGACCATATGCTTGAATAAAAGCACAAGGGGGAAAATTGGGACAGGTACATGACCCTCTTGGCTACATCGACTTCCACAACAATGGTGAAGAATCAGATGACGATGAATAAGGAAAATGCAATGGTAAAAAAGGGATTATCGCTCCACCCAGTTCACACACTTCACACCTGGCATCAGGCTGAAGTCCTTGACATAAAACGTTATCAGAATATGAAGATAAAGATTGTAACATCACTTTCATAATCCGATGAACTTCATAAAGAATTGAAAATAATAGTGGAAATTTGGCAATAATTCCACAATTGTTATTACCTTTGCAAACTTATTTGAGCAAATATAGTTATACCATCTATCCCTTCGTTGTGGGCGTCATCTTCCAGTGGAGCATTGCCGTCGGTCTGAGTTACGTCATCGGCATCCCACTTGGCTATGGTCTTGTAGGCATGTGGGTAGGCTTCGCCCTCGACGAGAACATCCGTGGAGTCATCCTGCTTCGTCGCTGGCGCTCAGGGAAGTGGCGCAGCAAAGGGTTTGTCAGCGAAAGAAAGTAGAAAGCTGCAAAGCTTATTCGTGCTATAACAAAAATATTCGCTGAACAAATAGGCTGATTCGCTGAAAAAAGTTGTCTCCCTGCGACGATCATCATACCTTTGCACCATGAATAACAATTTAAAATTATCATGATTATGAAGAAGATAAATCTATCCTGGCTCACCGTCACCGCACTTCTCGCCATGACGGCCTGCACAGCAGACGACAGTTGGTATGACGAGACACTGGCTCGCACACAGACATCGACCACCACAACAAGCAGCGACAACAACACCTCAACCACCGCCACTGCCGATGACGTCATAAACGGCGTGTCTACCAGCGGCGACGTAACATCTTTCAGCATCGCACTCAACAAGAGCACACTTGCCGAGACATATCAGGCTAACGCAGGCGATGAAGACTACATCGAGAACACGACGTTCGACAAAACCATCACCATCACGTTCAGTACGACGGGCGACGCCTCTGTCAGCGGTGACGACGACGCAATCATCAGCATTAGCGGCAACGATGTCATTGCCACCAACAACACCAGCAACGTCATCCGATACGTGCTGACAGGCGAGACAAGCGACGGCTTCTTCAAGCTCTATTCCACGAAGAAGCAGGCCATCGTGCTCAACGGCGTCAGCATCACCAACCCCGATGGTGCGGCCATCAACAACCAGAGCAAGAAGCGAACCTTCATCGTCCTCAACGACGGTACGACAAACAGTCTCACCGACGGCACTAACTACTCAGACGCTACCGACGACGAGGACATGAAGGCATGCTTCTTCAGCGAGGGCCAGTTGGTATTCAGCGGCAAGGGCTCACTCGATGTCGATGCCAACTGCAAGGCCGGCATCCGAAGCGACGACTATGTCCGCACGCTGCCAGGCACGAACATCTATGTAGACGCCTCGTCGGGCAATGGCATTCGCGGCAACGATGCCGTGATAGTGACAGGGGGCGTGATCAACGTCAATATAACGGGTACCGCCGATAAGGGCATCTCCACCGACGGTGAGGTACGCATCGACGGCGGACGCACCTCCATCCTCACCAGCGGCGGATACGAGTATGATTCTGATGACAGCGACTACACGGCCTGCGCAGGCATCAAGGCCGACAGCGTCATCAACATCAATGGCGGCGAGTTGAACATCAAGTCGACAGGCACTGGCGGCAAGGGCTTGAACTGCGACGCAAAAATCAACATCAATGATGGCACCATACGCATCATCACCACTGGCAAACGCCAGAAGGACTCCAAGGGCAGCGTCTCGCCCAAAGGCATCAAGGCCGATGGCGACATCACCGTCAACGGCGGACAGACTCAGATACGGCTGGAGGGCACTGGCGACGGCACCGAGGCACTCGAGAGCAAGGGCGAAATACATGTCGAGGCCGGAACCGTAGAGTGCTATAGCTACGACGATGCCATCAACTCAGCAGGCAATCTCTATATCGACGGCGGATACGTTTATGCCCGAGCTACGAACAACGACGCCATCGACGCAAATAAGAATCTCTACATCAACGGCGGCGTGGTTATTGCCGAGGGAGCCTCTCAACCCGAGTGCGGCATTGATGCAGCTGAGGGATACTCAGCATTCATCAATGGTGGCACGGTGATCGCCGTGGGGGGCGGCATGCAGGCCATATCTTCTTCATCCAAACAGGCCAGCATCTCCGTCAACGCCTCCATGGGCACCACCATCGGCCTCCTCGACGGCACGAAGGCTATCCTCGGCTACACCACACCCAGTTCAAACAGCGGCACAGCCCTGATGATTTCCTCGCCCTCGCTCCAGAGCGGCAGTAGCTACACCCTCCGTGCTGGCTGCACGCTCGAAGGCGGCACATCGTTCTATTCACTCACCACAGGCTGCACCATCGGCAGCGGATCGCAGTCGGTAGACGTCACCGCCTCCACAGGCACCAGCGGCTCGATGGGTGGCATGGGCGGAGGGCGGCGCCCTGGCGGATGGTAAAAATATCCTAAAAAGTTTGTCCATGTCGGGAATTATACCTAACTTTGCCACAAACAAAAAGAGACAATGGACGAAAAAGAGCGAATCATACAGTTGCGCAAGGAACTACACGAGCATAACTACCGTTACTACGTACTGAACCAGCCCACCATCGGCGACCAGGAGTTCGACTTCATGATGCACGAGTTACAGGACTTGGAGGCGCGCCATCCAGAGATGGCCGACCCCAACTCGCCTACCCAGCGCGTGGGCAGCGACCTGAATGAGGAGTTCCGCCAGGTGGAGCACAAGTACCCGATGCTCTCGCTGGCCAACACCTATAACGAGCAGGACGTCAGCGACTGGTACGAGAGTGTCAAGAAAGGTCTGGCCGGCGAGGACTTCGAGGTGTGCTGCGAGATGAAGTACGACGGACTGTCGATCTCGCTGACCTACATTGATGGCAAGCTGACGCAGGCCGTGACTCGCGGCGACGGTGTGCGTGGCGACGACGTGACGGCTAATGTGAAGACCATCCGCAGTATTCCCCTTGTATTGACGCCGCCCCCGGCATCCGACAATCTCTTTGCCGCCCCATCCTACCCTCACGAGTTCGAAATCCGTGGTGAGATACTCATGCCTTGGGCCGTGTTTGAACGGCTTAACAAGGAGCGCGAGGAAGCAGAAGAACCCCTCTTTGCCAATCCCCGCAATGCCGCCAGCGGAACGCTTAAAAGCCAGAAGTCGAGTCTCGTGGCAAGCCGTCAGCTTGACGCCTACCTCTATTATCTGTTAGGCGAGGAGCTACCCGCCGAGGGGCACTATGAGAACCTGGAGGTCGCAAGGACCTGGGGCTTCAAGATCAGCGAGGGCATGAAGAAGGTGAAGACGCTGCAGGAGATATACGACTTCATCAATTATTGGGACAAGGCGCGTAAAAGCCTTCCTGTAGCCACAGACGGTATCGTACTGAAAGTAAACTCCTTACGGCAGCAGCGCGCACTTGGATTTACAGCCAAGAGCCCACGCTGGGCCATCGCCTATAAGTTTAAGGCGGAACGTGTGTGTACCCGCCTCAACGAGGTTACTTATCAGGTAGGACGAACGGGTGCCATCACCCCAGTAGCCAACATGGACCCCGTGCAGTTAGCAGGCACTACCGTAAAGAGGGCTACCCTCAATAATGAGGACTTCATTCGCAGTTTCGACCTACATATAGGCGACTATGTCTATGTAGAGAAGGGCGGCGAGATTATTCCAAAGATTGTTGGCGTCGACATCGCCCAGCGCCCCATCATCGCACAGCCCGTGCAGTTCATCAAGCGCTGTCCGGAGTGCGGCACTCCGCTGGTGCGCTATGAGGGTGAGGCGGCCTGGTACTGTCCGAACGACACGGGTTGTCCGCCGCAGATAAAGGGGCGCATCGAGCATTTCATCGCCCGCAAGGCCATGAACATCGACTCGCTCGGCCCCGAGACTATCGACGACTACTACCGCCAAGGGCTTATCCACAACGTAGCCGACCTGTATGACATCGAGGTTCAGCAGATCAATGGCGACGGCTCGCGCACAAAGTCGGCACAGCGCATCGTCAACGGCATCGAGGCCTCCAAACAGGTACCTTTCGAGCGTGTCGTCTTCGCACTCGGCATCCGCTTCGTAGGCGAGACGTCAGCAAAGTTGCTGGCGCGCCACTTCAAGACGATCGACGCCCTGATGGCTGCAGGATTGGAGGAGCTACAGGAGATAGAAGGCATCGGCGAGGTGATGGCCAAGAGCATCATCACCTATTTCCACAACGAGGACAATCTGGCCATCGTGGAACGACTCAGAAACTATGGGCTACAGATGGCATTGTCTGAAGAGCAGAATGCTGCCACTTCGGATATCCTTGCAGGACAGTCAGTGGTGATAAGCGGTGTCTTCACCCACCACAGTCGCGACGAGTACAAGGCCATCATCGAACAAAATGGTGGAAAGAATGTGGGAAGCATCAGCGGCAAGACGTCATTTATCCTCGCTGGTGACAACATGGGGCCCTCGAAACTTCAGAAAGCAGAGAAACTTGGAATAAAGATTATGAGTGAGGAGGAGTTCCTTGGTATGATAGGACTATAGTATTGTTTACTGTTTACGGTTTACAGTTTACAGATGATAACCTGGCAAGCCCTTAATATTTCGGAGATAAGACTACTCGGGAATAACCTGCCTATAGAAGTAATCAACTGTAAACTGTAAACCGTAAACTGTAAACTACAAAAAAACTATTCATCCCAATAACTGATGGTTCGGCGCTGCTCCACAGTCTGGATGGTGGTACGCTGCCCTTTCTCCCAGTAAGTCAGCTGCATCTTGTTCACCGTCCAGTTATCATTATCGTCGTGTTCCTGCAAGTCGTTTTTCATGTTGATGGAGACGATACATTCATTATCCTTGTCAAACGCCTTCATGCTTTGCTGGATAATTTCATAGCTGGTGTTATAGCGATATTCATTGATAGAACGGATACCCGATGTGGAATTAACCAATGTGCGCTTTATCAGACAGCCATCGCTATCATACTCGTAGGTAAGACGGCTTTTACCCCCCGTCTTCTCCCGCATGGCAGCCCGTATAAGATAGCCTCGGCTGTCGTATTCACGGTCTATCAGGTCGTCATTGGCAATCTGGCCTGTCTCACTGAAGTGCTCCATGTCGTTCTCCGTTACAGGATTCTCCGTAATCACTTCCTGCACCAGGCCTTTCAGTCCCATGTTCGACACATCTTTATAATAAGGTGCCGTATTCAAATAATAGTAGCGGATGGCATGCCGCCCCTCCTCGTCAAGCCCTGTCGACTGACGGATATAGCCGTAACTGTTGAGCATATAGAGCGAACCGTCGCCCTTAGCCTTGAAGTTGCCCCACTCTCGCTGCAGTCTGCCCAACAAGTATTTCTGATTACGTTCGTAGAGATCACGAGTGCGGTATGGTCCACAGGTCACTACAGCATCAGAGAGGAGCTTCGTCTTCTCATTGACCGTTATCATCAAGGTCGACTTAATTCCATAGAAGTCACCCTCGAAGTAGTAGGTGTCAGGTTCTGGCTCTGCATGATGCACCTGCTTTAGCCCCATACTGTCCAAGGCAGGGATAAACACAGAGTCAGGGCCCTCGAGCGGAACACCCATCATGGATATCGACTTAGGATCGGCAAGCGTCTGAGACCAGGCACCTGCAAACATCATCATAGAGATTACTATTAATAAAAATCTCATCATAGTTTATACAAATCCTTACTTTATGTTTTATTGCGCAAAATTAAACAGAAATAGCGAAACCTCCAAATATTTATCGTTATTTTCTATGTCTGTTAAAAAAAAAAGCTGTAACTTTGCAACCAAAACTAGTAAACTACGTTAAAATGAAGCGAGGACTGGTGTTGGAAGGTGGTGCCATGCGCGGTTTGTTTACATGTGGTATCATCGACGTAATGATGGAAGCTGGTATTGAGCCCGACGGCATTATAGGCGTGTCGGCGGGAGCTGCATTTGGCTGCAACTATAAGTCGCGGCAGCCTGGCCGCGCTATCAGATATAACAAAAGATTCGCTCATGACAAACGTTTTTGCAGCTGGCTGTCCTGGTTGAAAACCGGCAACCTTTACAATGCCGAATTCGGATATCACATCATCCCAACCAAGTATGACATCTTCGACAATCAGACTTTTGATTCAAACCCCATGGATTTCTATGCCGTGTGTACCGATGTAGAAACAGGCAAGCCTGTATACAAGAAACTGGCAAAGGCAACCCCAGAAACTTACGACTGGATCCGTGCGTCAGCCTCCATGCCACTGGTATCGAAAGTTGTCGAGCTGGAAGGTAAGAAGGTGCTCGATGGAGGTGTAGCAGACTCTATCCCACTCGCCTATTTTGAGCACATCGGCTTTGAACGCAATGTAGTTATCCTCACCCAGCCCGAAGGTTATGTAAAAGAACATAATCCGCTGATGCCCCTGATGCGTATTGCTCTTCGGGAATACCCTCTGATGATTGAAGCGATGGACAAACGACACCTGATGTATAACCAAGAACTGGAATACGTCAGACAAGCCGAAAGCGAAGGACGCTGCCTCGTGATTCGCCCTAAGGAGAAACTGCCTATCGGTCACATCTCACATGATTCGGATGAGATGCAGCGTGTCTACGACATCGGTGTAGAAACTGGCAGAAGATACCTGGATGAACTCATTCGTTTCTATAAACCAGATAATATTGTCTTAAATATGTCAAACATAAAAATCGAACTGGCTGGAGAGACGAATGTCGGACTTGTCCGACAAAACAATGAAGATAATTATATGATCACTTCTCTCGAGGATTATGGTGCCCTAATGACCGTTGCCGACGGAATGGGTGGCGCAAATGCTGGAGAAGTAGCTTCTGCCATTGCTATTGAAACCATAAAAAGGATATATACCCCAGATCGGCTCAAAGGCATGGAAAGAAACGACAGCAACATTCTGACGTTCATGGAAGAGGCGATAAAGGAAGCTAATCTTAATATCAACAACCGCAGTAAGACAGATGAATCTACACGCGGTATGGGAACTACCATTGTCATGGCCTGGATTATCAACGACAAGGCTTATGTATGTTGGTGTGGAGACAGCCGCTGTTACGTACTCAACCAGCGAAACAGGCTGATTCAACTGTCTAAAGACCACTCCTTGGTTCAGGAACTCGTCGACAAAGGACAATTGGAACCAGAGCTCATGCACGACCATCCCCTTTCGAACGTCATCACACGATGCCTTGGCAATGCCGGTGAAGCAAGCATTGATACTAAGATATATCAGTTGCAAGATGGCGACATCATCATGCTTTGCAGTGATGGTCTCTGTGGAGTCTGCCCTGATGACATCATCTTAAAGACAATGACCAGCAGCCAAGAACATCTGATGGAGTGTAAGAACCAGCTTATCGACATTGCACTTTCTGCTGGTGGTTTCGACAACATAACCATCACTCTGGCAAAAGTGTCATTTCAAACGAAATAGTTATTCACAATGAGAATAGATATTATAACCGTACTGCCAGAGATGCTTGAGGGCTTTGTCCACGAGTCTATACTGGCACGAGCAGAGAAGAAAGGATTGGCAGAGATCCGTCTGCACAACCTGCGCGACTATACGCTCGACAAGTGGCGACGAGTAGACGACTACCCCTATGGCGGTTCTGCAGGGATGGTCATGCAATGCGAACCTATCGACCATTGCATCACGGCTCTAAAGGCTGAACGCGACTACGATGAGGTCATCTTCACCTCCCCCGACGGTGAGCGCTTCGACCAGCATATCGCCAACGAGCTCTCGCTTAAGGGCAACCTTATCATCCTCGCAGGCCATTACAAAGGCATCGACCAGCGCATCCGCGATCATCTTATCACCCGTGAGATTTCCATTGGCGACTTCGTGCTTACCGGCGGCGAACTGGTGGCGGCGATGATCGCTGACGCCATCGTACGTGTAGTGCCCGGAGTTATCGGCGACGAGCAAAGTGCCCTCTCCGACTGCTTTCAGGACGATCTCCTCGCCGCACCTATTTATACCCGCCCTGCCGACTACAAGGGTTGGAAGGTGCCCGACATCCTCCTTAGCGGCAACGAGGCCAAGATCCGCGAATGGGAACTCGACCAGGCGCTGGAGCGCACACGGCGCCTTAGGCCTGATCTGCTGAAATAGAAGACAACTACTACACGCTTTAAAAGCTACTGATATAATGAAGAGATTGTTTTTAAGTCTGTCGCTTATTACTTGCGGCTTATGCCCTTCTATCGCCCAGAACGAGACGAAGATAGAAGCAGAAGATGCCAACTATGCGAACTGTGAACTTGTTGAGGACGACCAATACTCAGGTGGCAAGGCCCTTGCCATGAAAGCCGACAACGACAAGATCACCATCACTTATACCGCCGTTGAGAGCGGCAAATACACGGTCTATGTAGGCTACGACGGGAAATGGGGCGAAAAGAAAGCCAATTTCTCCGTCAATGGCAACATCAGCAGCTTCCAAATACAGGACAAAGTTGTAGGCGAAACGGAGGTCGGCACCTTTATCATGGCTGAAGGAAAGAACACGATAGAAATCACGCCCGACTGGACATGGTACCTCATCGACTATATCCGCATAACAGAAGGCGCGACCAACTCTATAGCATTCGACATCTCACGAGCTCCCGTCGATGCCGACGCCTCTGAGGCTGCACAGAAGATGTACGCCTTCCTCTATGAGAATTTCGGTCAGAAGACCATCTCCGGCATGATGACAGGCGACATGGGCTCTGCCAACGGTGACATCACTCAGCACGACGACGTGAAAGCCGTCTACGACGTATCGGGCAAATACCCTGCCCTCGTGGGCTTTGACTTTCTCTTCGCCACAGGCCGTACAGAGGCAGAGGACTGGTGTCTTGACTACACCAATAAAACCGTCACACTGGCCGAAGACCTTTACACTCGTGGTGGCATTCCGGCCTTCACCTGGCACTGGCACGACCCCAGCCGCAGCACGGATGATTTCTATTCTGACAAGACAACGGTGAGGATAGCCGACGCCCTCAATGCCGATGGCACTTGGAACACTTCATCTAAACTCTACCAAAACATAGTCAAGGATATCCACACCATTGCCGACTACTTCCTCCAGCTCCAGGAGGCAGGCGTGGCCTGCATCTTCCGTCCGCTCCACGAGGCCAGTGGCGGTTGGTTCTGGTGGGGGCGCAACAAGGATGCCGATTCTTTCGTGAAGCTCTTTCAACTCGTCTACGATGAGATGGTCCGTGTAAAAGGTGTCCACAACGTGATCTGGGTATGGAATGCTGATGAGAACGACACTGAATGGAATCCAGGAGAGGCTTATTATGACATTGTTTCTGCTGATATCTACAACCAGGCTGGCGACTACTCCAGCAACTACGCCTCGTTCGACAAGCTAAAGGCGCTTACTGGCGGCAAGAAGATCGTTGCCCTGTCCGAAAACGGTCCTATCCCCGACATCGACAAAGAGTTTGCCGAAGATGCTGTCTGGTCGTGGTGGATGCCTTGGTATCAGACGTGGAAGGGCAATTTCGTCACCCAGTCGAGCAAGGAGGAATGGACCAAGTGTATGAACGACGACCGTGTGATCACTCTCGAAGACCTCTCTTCCGGCTGGGATGCCTATACCGGCATCACGGCACCAAAGACTGCCGCGAAGCATCATTCTCAGACCTGTTATAACCTTCAGGGGCAAAGAGTGACTTGTCCCGGCAAAGGATTATACATCATAGATGGCAAGAAGGTGATTAGCAAGTAGAAAGAAGGGTGTCAACAAATTTCCTTTCCGCCCAACACCCCACAATTACGTCTGAAAAGCCCTAAAAACGTCGTTTCGACTTTAGAGGCACTAAACCCGGAGTTTAGTTTAACTAAAGTGGTACTTTAGCCTATCTAAACTCCGGGTTTAGTCTAAGGTAAATTTTGCCGTAAAACAGCCCCCGAAATCATGTCAGCATATTTCGATGCTTGGCTGACGATTGAAAGGGCTTACTTTGCGAAGCGCTCTGTCTGCTGGCGGATGAGCTCTGCATCGTTGAAGTAGTCGATACGCATCGCCTTGCGCACCTCGTCCATCGTCTGGATGCCGACCTCGCGCGCCTGCGCGGTTCCTTTCTTAAGAATATTATAGATCTCGGGAATGTCCTTCTCGTACTCAGCGCGACGCTGACGCATGGGCTCGAGGAACTTGTTGAGCACCTGGTTGAGGAACTTCTTGCACTTCATGTCGCCCAGTCCGCCGCGGCGGTAGTGGTCCTTCAGCTCGTCGAGATTCTGATAGTCGGGCAGAAACTCCCTGAAATCGTCGTCGCATGAGAAGGCGTCGAGATAGGTGAAGACGGCGTTGCCCTCCACGTGACCCGGATCGTTGAGATTGATATGCTCCGGGTCGGTGTACATCGAGCGCACCTTCTGCCATACCTCGTCGGCAGAGTCGGAGAGGTAGATGCAGTTGCCGAGCGACTTCGACATCTTCTCCTTGCCGTCGGTACCCGGCAGTCGGCGGGCCGTGAGGTTCTCGGGCAGCATGATGTTGGGCTCGGGGAACACCTCGGCATAGGTCTGATTGAAGCGCCGTGCCAGCTCGCGCGTCACCTCGAGCATGGGCTCCTGGTCTTCACCCACAGGCACGGTGGTGGACTTGAAGAGCAGGATGTCGGCAGCCTGCGACACGGGGTAGCAGAAGAATCCGAGGGGCACGCTCTCTCCCTCGAAGCCGCGCATCTTGATCTCGGTCTTCACCGTGGGATTGCGCTGCACGCGGCTCACGCTGATGAGGTTCATCAGATAGGTGGTAAGCTCTGCCAGCTCAGGTATCTGACTCTGCACGAAGAGTGTGCTCTTCTCCGGGTCGAGACCAGCCGAGAGCCAGTCGAGGGCCACGTCGACGATGCTCATGCGGAGCTTCTCAGGGTTGTCGGCATTATCTGTCAGCGCCTGAACATCAGCCATGAACACGAACATGTGGTCGTAACCGCCCTCATTCTGCAGCTGGACACGACGGCGAAGCGAGCCGATAAAGTGCCCCAGGTGGAGCTTTCCGGTGGGGCGGTCACCGGTTAAAATAACTTTTCCCATATCTTAATTACAATCTTTTAGTTCAAATTTGGCTGCAAAGTTACGAAAAGTAGAGCGCAATACAAAATAAATCGATTTATTTTTTATTGCCGAGATTAAGTAAGTTAGCCATTTTTATGGCAAAGTTACAAAAAAAAGAACGAAGCATGAAAGAATTAAATAAAAATGTGTACCTTTGCATCGAATTTGATAATAACTAAAAGAATTATGTTTGATAAAGATACGTATATCAGGCGCCGCTCGACGCTGAAACAACTTGTCGGCCACGGCATCATCGTGTTCTTCGGCAACAACGAGGCTCCATACAACTATCCCGCTAATGCCTATGCGCCGATGCGGCAGGACTCATCGTTCCTGTATTATTTCGGCCAGCACCGCGACGGACTGGTGGGTGTGATAGACATCGACAACGACGAGGAGTGGTTGCTGGGCGACGACATCGACGTGGAGGACATCGTATGGATGGGCTTCACCCCCTCTGTAGCCGACCTGGCCGCCGAGGTGGGCGTGATGAAGACCGCCCCGATGGCACAGCTGAAAGGCATCGTTGGCGGCAGGCCTATCCACTTCCTGCCACCCTACAGGCACGACACGAAGATACAGATCATGGACCTGGTGGGACTCCATCCAAGTCAGCAGAAGGAGAAAGCCTCGCTCGAGCTGATCAAGGCTGTGGTGAAGATGCGTGCCACGAAAGAGCCCCAGGAGATAGCAGCCATCGAAGAGGCCTGCCATGTGGGCTACATGATGCACTCCTACGCTCAGATGCTCATCCAGCCCGGCATAAAAGAGCGCTTCGTGGCCGGACAGGTTGACGGCATCGCCCGCAGCATGGCTCAGGGCAACAGCTTCGCCACCATCTTCTCCCAGCACGGTGAGATCATGCACGGCGCACCAACGGACGCTCCCCTGGAGGACGGCCGGCTGGCTCTCTGCGATGCAGGATGCGAGCTGAACGACTACTGCTCAGACCATACCCGCACAATGCCTGTCAACGGTAAGTTCTCGCAGCGCCAGCTGGAGATCTATTCGATCGTGGAAGAGTGTCACGACTATGTGCTCGACGTGGCAAAGCCCGGCGTGAAATATATGGACGTACACTTCGCCGTCTGCCGCAGGATGACGGAACGGCTGAAGGAGCTCGGGCTGATGAAGGGCGATACAGACGAGGCCGTCAGGGCCGGAGCCCACGCCATGTTCCTGCCTCACGGACTGGGTCACATGATGGGCATGGACGTTCACGACATGGAGGGTCTTGGACAGATCCATGTAGGTTTCGACGAAGAGACGCGCCCCAATCTGGAACAGTTCGGCACGAACTGCCTGCGCATGGGCCGACGCCTGGAAGAGGGATTCGTGGTAACCGACGAACCAGGCATCTACTTCATCCCTGCACTCATCGACGAATGGAAGCAGAGCGGCCATTGCAAGGACTTCCTCAATTTTGAGAAGCTCGAGACCTATAAGGACTTTGGCGGCATCCGCATTGAAGACGATATCCTTATCACGAAGGATGGCTGCCGGTTCCTGGGCACTAACCGCATACCGTATCATCCCCAGGAGCTCGAGGAATTCATGAAGGATAATGAAAAGAGAATTAATACGCACCCTTTTGACAACTCTGACAAACATTAATATAATATGAAGAAGATTTTGACTTTCGCGCTCATGGCCACAATGGCCCTCAGCGCATCGGCTGCCAAGAAGAAGGCACCCGCCAAAGACGCCAACAAGCCCGTCTTTACAGTTATCAAGGAGATTCCCGTGACCTCGATGAAGGACCAGAACCGCTCGGGTACCTGCTGGGACTACTCCACCCTCTCGTTCTTTGAGGCCGAGATCCTGAAGGCTACCGGTAAGAGCTACGACCTCTGCGAGAGCTTCGTGGCCAACAAGACCTATCTGGAGCGCGCCATCCAGGTCGTACGCTATCATGGCGACTGCCAGTTCGCACAGGGCGGCAGCGCAGAGGATGTGCTCGCCACACTCAAGACCCACGGTATCTGCCCTGAGGGTGCCATGCCTTTCCCCGGTTCGCTCTATGGTGATTCGCTGAACAACTTCAACGAGTTCTTCAGCGTGCTGGAGCCTTATGTCGCCGCCGTCGCAAAGAGCAGCGCCAAGAAGATCAGCAACCAGTGGAAGGTCGGCATGCAGGGAATCCTCGACGCCTACCTGGGCAAGTGCCCCGAGAAGTTCACCTATGAGGGCAAGGAGTACACGCCGAAGACCTTCGCCGCCTCGCTCGGCATCAATCTGGCCGACTACGTCTCCATCACCAGCTACACCCACCATCCTTTCTACACCGTCTTTGCGGTAGAGGTTCAGGACAACTGGCGCTTCCCACTGAGCTACAACGTGCCCATGGACGAGATGATGCAGATCATCGACAACGCTATCGACAACGGCTATACCGTGGCCTGGGGCGGTGACGTGTCGGAAGAGGGCTTCACCCGTCAGGGACTGGCCTACGCCATCGACTCGAAGGCTGCCGTCAGTCTCGCAGGTAGCGACATGGCCAAGTGGCTGAAGCTCGAGGCTGCCAAGAAGCGTAACATCATCGACTCTATCGGCTGCAAGGTGCCCGAGATCGTTCCTACTCAGGAAATGCGTCAGGAGCGCTTCGACAACTGGCAGCTCACCGACGACCACGGCATGCACATCTACGGTGTGGCCAAGGATCAGAACGGTAAGGAGTACTACATGGTGAAGAACTCTTGGGGCGAGACCGGCGACTACAAGGGCACCTGGTACATGACCAAAGCCTTCATCGCCGCCAACACGATGGACTTCCTCATCAACAAGAACGCCATCCCTGCCGAAATCAGGAAGAAGCTCGGCATCTGATACACGCAGCAATATCCTCTCCCACCCGAAGAGGTATTTGTTAAAAAGGGCATAATCTGTTAAAATATATGCAGATTATGCCTTTATTTCATTTTTTATGCTTACCTTTGAAGCCTAAATTGCCCTATTAGGCTCTTTTACGAACCTTGAACAGCGGCATTGCCACCAAAGCGAAAGAATAAAAATAAATATATAAATGCATTTCAAATGGAATTACGAACCACCTACATCAGAACAACAGACGGCGGCTAAAGAGCTGGGAGAGAAGATCGGCATGAGCCCGATCATCGCAAACCTGCTCATTCAGCGAGGCATCAAGACGGAGAGTGCTGCCAAGCGCTTCTTCCGCCCGATGTTAAACGAGCTGATAGACCCGTTCCTGATGAACGACATGGACGTGGCGGTAGACAGACTCAACGACGCCATGGGGCGCAAAGAGCGTATCATGGTCTACGGCGACTACGATGTCGATGGATGTACGGCGGTAGCTTTGGTGTATAAGTTTCTGCAACAGTTCTATTCCAATATTGAATACTATATCCCAGACCGTTATGAAGAAGGGTATGGTGTCAGTATTAAGGCCTTGGACTATGCGGCAGAAAAGGGTATTAAACTCATTATCATTCTCGATTGCGGTATTAAGGCTATCGACGAGATTGCCTATGCCAAACGGCTGGGTATAGACTTCATCATCTGCGACCATCATGTACCGGATGATGAATTGCCAGACGCTGTGGCTATCCTTAATCCGAAGCGTGAAGACTCTACCTATCCCTTCAAGCATCTCTGCGGCTGTGGGGTGGGATTCAAGTTCATGCAGGCCTTTGCCAAGAACAACGGCATTCCTTTCTCCAGGCTCATCCCCCTACTCGACTTCTGCGCTGTAAGTATCGCCGCAGATATCGTGCCCATCATGGGAGAGAACCGCATACTGGCCTATCACGGACTGAAGCAACTGAACACCAGCCCATCGATGGGTCTGAAGGCCATTATGGACATCTGCGGACTCACCGGCAGGGAGATCACGATGAACGACATCGTGTTCAAGATCGGGCCGCGCATCAATGCCTCGGGACGTATGCAGAACGGTACTGAAGCCGTAGACCTACTTGTGGAACGTGATTTCGCGAAGGCGCTGACGGAGGCACACCTTATTAATGAATATAATGAGCAGCGCAAGGATGTGGACAAGCAGATGACCGAGGAGGCCAACCAGATTGTGGAGAAGCTGGTGCACCAGGATCATCCGTCGAGCATCGTGCTCTACGACGAGAACTGGAAGAAAGGTGTCATAGGCATCGTCGCCTCACGCCTGACGGAGTTTTACTACCGCCCGACGGTGGTACTGACGAAGTTCAACGGCATCGCCACTGGCTCAGCCCGCAGCGTGGCCGGCTACGACATCTACGATGCTATCAAGAACTGCCGCGACCTGCTGGAGAACTTCGGCGGACATACCTATGCCGTGGGCCTCTCACTGAAGATCGAGAACATTCCTGAGTTCCGTCGGCGGTTCCA
Organism: uncultured Prevotella sp.; assembly: GCA_946548085.1. Taxonomy (GTDB): domain Bacteria; phylum Bacteroidota; class Bacteroidia; order Bacteroidales; family Bacteroidaceae; genus Prevotella. The sequence continues at coordinate 17,671 of CAMNPN010000052.1, forward strand.
GAAGTATGTCGACGAGCACATCCTGCCCGAACAGACGGAGGCCACTCTCGACATCGATGCCGTCATCGATTTCAAGGATGTCACCAAGAAACTGCACAATGACCTGAAGAAGTTGGCACCACACGGACCTGACAATCCCAAGCCCAATTTCTGTACCCGCAATGTCTACGACTACGGCACCTCGAAGGTCGTAGGCCGTCAGCAGGAGCATATCAAACTGGAACTTGTAGACTCGAAGTCGAGTAACGTGCTTAATGGCATCGCCTTCGGACAGAGCGATTCGGCACGATATATCAAGTCGAAGCGCTCCTTTGACATCGTCTATACCATCGAGGATAATATCTACAAGCGCAGCGAGGTGCAGTTGCAGATAGAAGACATCAAGCCATCGGACATTGAAAGTTGACGATTATCGGTTAATCCTAAGGAAGTACTGGGGCTATGATGATTTCCGGGGGATTCAGCGTGAAATCATCGAGTCGATCGGTAGCGGTCACGACACACTGGGGCTGATGCCTACAGGCGGTGGCAAGAGTATTACTTTCCAGGTGCCGGCTTTGGCCCATGAAGGCGTATGTATCGTCATTACGCCCCTGATAGCCTTGATGAAAGACCAGGTAGACAACCTGCTTCGGCGGGGCATCAAGGCTGCAGCCATCTATTCGGGACTCACCCGCGAAGAGATCGTTATCACCCTCGAGAACTGCATCTTCGGCGATGTAAAGTTGCTCTATGTGTCGCCAGAGCGTCTTTCCTCCGAACTGTTCCAGACCAAGCTTCGTCACATGCACGTCAGTTTTATCACCGTCGACGAGGCTCATTGCATCTCCCAATGGGGCTACGACTTCCGACCTTCCTACCTCGAGATTGCAAACATCCGCAAGCTCTTGCCCAACACGCCGGTGCTGGCATTGACGGCTACCGCCACGCCGCTGGTCGTGAAGGATATCCAAGAGAAGTTGTCGAGCGCTACAATCCACATCCCGCAGAAGTTCAATGTCTTCCAGATGAGCTTCGAGCGAAAGAATCTCGTCTACGTCGTCCGGCAGGCCAACGACAAGCGCGAACAGCTCATACATATTCTCAACAGCATGCAAGGCACCGCCATCGTCTATGCCCGTAGCCGTCAGCGAACCAAAGAGTATGCAGACCTTCTCCTGAAGGCAGGCATCTCTGCCACTTTCTATCATGCCGGTCTCGACACCAGCGTGAAGGATGAGCGCCAACAGGCCTGGCAAGAAGACAAGGTAAGGGTGATGGTAGCCACCAATGCCTTTGGCATGGGTATCGACAAGCCCGACGTGCGGGTGGTGATACACATCGACTGTCCCGACAGCATCGAAGCCTATTTCCAGGAGGCGGGCCGCGCAGGGCGTGACGGGAAACGTGCCTATGCCGTACTGCTCTATAACAGCGGCGACAAGCGCAAGCTGGAGAAGCGCGTGGCCGACACTTTCCCTGAGAAAGACTACATCCGACAGGTCTACGAGCATCTGGCTTTCTACTATCAGATAGGCGTCGGATCAGGCTATAACCACACCTTTGAGTTCAACATCGACAAGTTCTGCCATGCTTTCCACCATTTCCCGATACAAGTAGACTCTGCCCTGAAGATTCTCACTCGCGCTGGCTACATCGAGTATACGGAAGAGCAAGACAATCAGGCCCGCCTGATGTTCACTATCTCTCGCGGGGAACTCTATAAACTTGAGAATAACTCACAGACCGAGGAAAAGATCATTACCACCCTCCTGCGCAACTACGGAGGACTGTTCACTGATTATCACTACATCGACGAGGGATTTCTTGCCAGTCAGACAGCCACACAGCCACAACAAGTCTATCAGACACTAAAGTCTCTAAGTCAGCGACACATCCTTCACTTCATTCCTCAGAAGAAGACGCCTTACATCAGATACACCCAACGCCGCGAAGACAAGGAGTTCCTACAGTTTCCGCCATCCGTCTATGAAGATCGCCTGAAGCAGTTCCGCCAGCGCATAGAGGCCGTCATCGAGTATGCCACCAATGACCATATTTGTCGCAGCCGTCAGCTCTTGCGCTACTTCGGCGAGACCGACAGTCACGACTGCGGTCTTTGTGATGTCTGCCTGAGCCACCGTAAGGGCGGTCTTGTCTCTGAGCCCCACCGAGATAGTGCGATGGAGCATATCCTCCACCTGCTGGCCGACGGACGCCCCCACCCCATCACAGACTTACGCGGCCTCCAGTTGTCTACCGACGAACTGGACACCGCGCTATCTTATCTTTTTCAAGAGGAGTACATCCGTCAGGAAGACGGCCTTCTCTACAAATTATAAATTGTAAGCTATAGACTAAAAGTCAAACTTCAGCTGGCGCTCGTCCTCCTTATCATGCTCATGACAATAGCTGCTGCCATCGAAACAGTGTGTGCAGAGTTTGCATTTCGGCATGCCGATAGCATCGACGAGGTCTTCCAGACGGGCAAACTTCAGCGTTGTCAGGCCCAGGCGGCGGGCAATCTCGGCCACCATCCGTTTGTACTCCGGCGAATCCGTCTGAGCATATTTCTCGAGGTTCTTCTTATCATCACCTTCAAAGTCTTTAATGATACGACGCGTGATGAGCTCCATATCACTCTTCGACGAGGTAAAGCCAATAAACGGACAACCATATACCAAAGGCGGACACGAGATACGACAATGAACCTCCTTTGCTCCATACTCAAAGAATGTCTTCACATTGTCTTTCAGTTGCGTACCACGCACGATGGAGTCGTCGCAGAACACCACGCGCTGATCCCTCAGCAGCGAGGGATTAGGTATCAGCTTCATCTTTGCCACCAGTGCACGCCTCTCCTGATTGCCGGGTGTAAACGAGCGAGGCCATGTAGGTGTATATTTCAGAACAGACCGCTTATAAGGCACACCCTTTCCTTCGGCATAGCCCAGGGCCATACCCACACCAGAGTCGGGCACGCCACAAACACTGTCTACCTCGGTATCGTCAGCCTCACCCATCTTCTTTCCGTTAGCCTCGCGCACTGCCTCCACGTTAATACCATTATAGTCAGATGCAGGGAAACCGTAGTAAACCCATAGGAAAGAACAGATCTGCTCGCGCTTGAATGGCTCCTGAAGCACTTCCATCTTGTCGGATGTCAGCAGCACAATCTCGCCTGGTCCAAGGTCTCTCTCACGGTGATACTCCAGATTAGGGAAACTGGTCGTCTCACTCGACACAGCGTATGCTCCTTCTTTCTTGCCGATGACCACTGGCGTGCGGCCTAAGAAGTCGCGGGCAGCAATGATACCCTTTTCCGTAAGGATAAGCATCGAACAGGAGCCTTCTATCTTCCTGTATACCAGGTTGATGCCTTCTACAAACGAGCGGCCCATATTGATGAGCAGCGCCACGAGTTCCGTCTGGTTGATAGTGTTGGCCGAATACTCACTGAAATGCATCCTGCGCTCCAGCAGTTCTTTTGCGATCTCATCTATATTGGTAATCTTCGCCACGGTCACCACGGCATAACGACCCAGGTGCGAGTTTACAAGGATAGGCTGCGGATCGGTATCACTAATCACACCGATGCCCTGATTACCCGAAAAGGAGTCGAGCTCGTCTTCGAACTTCGAACGGAAATAGTCACGCTCCAGGTTATGAATCTTACGACTGAAGCCTTTCTCGTTATCATAGGTCACCAGACCTGCTCGACGCGTACCAAGGTGTGAGTTGTAGTCAGTTCCGTAGAACAGATCGTTGACGCAACACTTTGTACTGATGGTTCCAAAGAATCCTCCCATATTATTATGTTTACTGTTTACAGTTTACGGTTTACAGCTGTAAACTAATACCTATTTAAAGTAGTACAGGAACGAGGCGATGCCCTCCAGGGCAGGTTTGCGCTGTCCTTCTATCTCAATCTTGAAATCAATCTCTACCTTGCAGATGCCACGCAGGTTCTGGATGTTGTGCAACTTGGTCGTCATCCTCACCCGGGAGCCCGTCACCACTGGCTGCCCGAAGCGCATCTTGTCCATGCCATAGTTCACAAGCATCTTGATGTTGTTCACCTCAATGATCTGGTTCCACAGATACGGCAGCACGGAGAGCGTCAGATAGCCGTGGGCGATAGTGCTATGAAACTGACTTTCCACTTTGGCGCGCTCCACGTCGACATGAATCCACTGATGGTCGAGGGTGGCGTCAGCAAAGAGGTTGATACGGTCTTGGTCGATCTGCAGCCAGTCTGAGGCGCCCAGTTCCTGTCCCAGATGTGCTGCGAATTCGCCATACGAATTGATTACTAATTTTGCCATTTAAGTATTAAAATGAATTGCGGGAGTGTACACACACCCCCGCAATTTGTTATGATTAAACGTCTTGGTTCTCCGGACGGAGCTTGCGCACGGTCTCACCTGCGCGCCACATCTCCTGATTGCGCATGGCCTCGAGTTCCTTCTCCAGACCCGCACGATAGTCGGGCTTCGAGTTGGCGTCGATGGTGATCTGCGCCTCGTTACCGGTCTGCACCGAATAGTAGAGCCACTCCATCACAGGCTTGATGGCATCGTGGAAACGGGGAGCCCAGTCGAGGGCACCACGCTGAGCGGTGGTCGAGCAGTTGGCATACATCCAGTCCATTCCCTTTGCACCGAAGAGCGGGCCAAGGCTCTGGGTGAGCTCCTCAACAGTCTCGTTGAAGGCCTCCGAGGGAGAGTGTCCATGCTCGCGGAGCACCTCATACTGTGCCAGCAGCAGGCCCTGGATGGCACCCATCAGCGAACCGCGCTCACCAGTGAGGTCTGAGGTAGCCTCACGCTGGAAAGTGGTCTCGAACAAGTAACCGGCACCGATACCGATACCGAAAGCGAGTGTCTTCTCCTTGGCCTTGCCCGTTGCATCCTGATAGACGGCATACGAGCAGTTCAGTCCGCGACCCTCGCAGAACATCGTGCGGAGGCTCGTGCCGGAACCCTTCGGAGCCACCATGATCACATCGACATCCTTCGGAGGGATGACGCCCGTGCGGTCGCTCCAGTTGATAGCGAAGCCGTGAGAGTAGTACAGGGTCTTTCCCGGCTTCAGATATTTCTTGATAGTGGGCCACTGCTGAATCTGACCAGCATCGCTCAGAAGCATACAGAGGATGGTACCCTTCTCGGCAGCCTCCTCGATAGAGAACAGCGTCTCGCCAGGAACCCATCCGTCAGCCACAGCCTTGTCGTAAGTCTTACCCTGACGCTGTCCGACGATCACGTTAAACCCGTTGTCACGCAGATTACAGGCCTGACCAGGTCCCTGCACACCGTAACCGATCACGGCAATCGTCTCATTCTTCAATACTTCACGTGCTTTCTCCAAAGAGAACTCTTTGCTGGTGACTACTGTTTCCATCACGCCACCGAAATTCATTTCTGCCATAATAGCTTTTGTTTTTAATTGTTATACATATCCCTTGCGTACTATGCCAGCCCTACCCGAGAGCCGGACGCTCGGTGCTCACCACCGTCTTCTTATTTGTCCGCTCAGGGCTTGCTCGAAGCCCCAACGAGGGGTTAACCGTAAAAAATTCGAGTGCAAAGATAATCATTTGTCACCAAATAGCCAAATTATATCCCATCTTTTCTACAAAAAATGCCTAATTAATTAAGGTATATATGATCTGTGGTTTCCCTCCAGACTATTATACTGTCCACATTACAGCCCAAAGACTATTTGTGCGTGTTTACGAACAGCACGATGTCGGCGACATCAACCTTGCCGTCGTTATTCAGGTCTGCATTCGCATCGTACGTTCCTGCCATGATGCATTGAACGATGTCATTGATTTCCAACTCTGGCAGGGCGATGGTTGTCTTAGCGGCATTAAGAATGGCGCCTGTATCAGTATCAATTAGAAGTGTCACTATCGCCAATTTAGATTTGTCTTGAATAAGAGAATTTGACGAAATATCGCCTGTAAAACTATATTTCTGAGCAACACCTGCAGTAAATGATTTACTTACTGAACCTTTAACTCCAGAAGAAACTTCCCACGCCTGTACAGCGACATGATTAAATTCAAGACCCGTAACCCTAGACGGTGAATCATACCAGAACTGCATCTCACTATCACCACTGCTACCACTTAAGTAATTGGATTGCGCCCAACTAGAACTATTGCCTTTCAATCCATCCTCCACTAACACATATGCAATAGCAAAATGACCATCACTTGTACTATACTGGAAAGTGGTCTCTGTGTCAATTTTTATAGCTGTCTTACCATTATCAGTCCATGTTGCCTTAGCCTGAATATAACCTGGCACAACATTTGATTTCACTTTATCGACATTGTATTGGATACTACTGAAATAAGGATATAAACTATACACCCTATTAACACTCGCATTTGGGAAAGATCCTACATTATTAAGAATCTGATTATATTCAGGAATTTCCATGATGTCGTCACTATGAACAGCAATTAATACTACCTGGTCACCATAGTATTCGTTGGCCTTCTCCATACCTACCATTCCATATGGGCAATAGCCACACCATGTAGCAGTAAACTCCTCAACAACGGGAATGATGACAGGAGAGTTCTGCGTAACTGTAATTAATTTCCCTGATGCTGATTTTTCACTATAAGTATTATCTACGCCATTTACTTTGGTGATTGCAATTGTCTTGTTCTTTTCCATAGCCCCTGTCTCTGAAGGAACGAGGACATTGATAACGGATAATCCCTGGACTGCTATATTAACATTCACCTCACCTTCTTGCATAACAGTGCTTCCTGGAGACGAAATGGTATATGACAATGAAGTGATTGGATTTAAACCTTTATTCCTAACAGTAATAGGTATTGATTTCTGGCTTCCACTTAACACACTAAAATTACCAAAATCATCCACAGACGCCGCATTCTTCACAATACCTTCGCCTCCGAAAAGTACCTTTACAAGAAGGTTGCCAACATTCTCCTTCCAGGTATTATCACTTGGAGAAAGCTGAAAGAATGCACCATCACGATTATTATTCGTATTGGTGAGCAGCAATGCATTAGATGCATAATCATCAACACTAGTTGAAGAGATGTCAAATGAATAGCCAACATATAGTCCTCCTGATGGTATCTCATAGGAATTGCTGAACACTACATCATTAAAAGCCTCAAGAGTTGTGGTCACATCTTTCGTTTCAAGATAAATTCCATCCGTCAGATTAGTTGATATCCAGACCTTCACATTTGTCATGCCCGAAGAAATAGGGAAGAAGCTAAGCCCATTTATGGTCGTTCCACTTCCTCCAGCCATGCCATAAGGGATAAAAGTAGCAACACTATAACGACCTACAGCTGATGTTTTAGATAATAGCCATCCCGCTGAATCATCCAGATCATAGTTACACCACCACACCTGTCCGGCCTGAGGATCAATGCTAGCTCTCGTTGGAGAAACCATCGTCCTCGTTGCCTTTCCTTGGACATAAACTCTCGATTCTGAAGTCCTCACTTGTTGGCTCCATGCGGTCAAATAAAGAACTACAACCGCTGTCAAAGATAATAAACGTTTCATAAGCATAACGGTTTGATTATTTAATTCATCTATTTATATATTTTTTACCATGCTGGATGTATATTCCCCGCCTTCCACTACGATAAGGACAACCGTTAAGGCTATAACGCTTTCCCTGGTCCATGAAATCCTTGGTCACACCAGAGAGTCCCGTGACATCATATGGCCTGAAAATGATGTTTACAGAGATTGTCTTCCCGTCAACAGTAGCTGTAAGCCTCGCTTCAAGTGAACCTTCTCCTTTCACATCATTGGCATCGAAGTCTACTTGAACGATTCCATCCTCTCCCGCGGAAAACGACTTAGTCAACCTCGTTTGGTTATTCATGAGTTCGCACGCCCCTCCCATACACCATTGAATCATCGCAGGATTCAAGGTATTGCTCAAAATATCCAATGTAGCAGTTCCAGACTTAGAACCGTTTTCGTCAACAACAAGCACGAGTCCATGTTCAGGATTAGCTGGGGGATTCGTCATACAGTTATTCTCGTCTGGGAAAAAGCTATCAGGCTCTGCACATATCGTAACCGAACCTTGATTGTCTACAATAGAACCATGATACCTAAAAAAAAGATCTTCAGCATGACTGACTTCAATCATCGCCATAAGAGATAACAAAGAGAATAAAAATCTTTTCATAAGCTTATCTATTTAAAATATTATTAAGAAACCTTTCGCTTGACAACCTGTAGGACACCAGTGCCATCATAGACAAAGGCCACTACAAACAAACGTTTAACATTCCACTCTGCCTGAGGAGTGACTGTATATCGAACCACGTTAACCTCACCTGCCTTCCAGTCCACCACATCACCCCAGACACCATTAACTGAAGATCGTAATACATAGTGATGTTCATAGGTAAGGTTCAACGTCCCATCTGGCATCATCTGAGGTGCCTCTACGTCGTTTTCTACCAACCACAACTGAAGTTTACCTTGCACAACCTCTAACGTCTCTGCACGAACGGCTATAAGTATTTCACCTCCTTCCGTCAACTGACAATCCATACCGAGTGTCAAAGATGTTCCTGCTTGCAATTCGTCATATACAAACGCCTGCCATTGATTGAGCCTCACCACCCCACCCTTTCTATTGATCAGTGCCGAAGGCTCTTCTTCTACACCCCAATAATTATAATAGGTGTCTCCCAACTCTGTACGCAGACCTGTCACCTGGTCTCTGGAGAATACCGCTAACGGCCCGGAATGAATGGCCACTGCTATCACATTTTCACCATAGGACTGCTGGATACGAGCAATCTCTGTAGCGGCATTCGGGCAATTCACACACCGCTGACCCGTAAATTCTTCTATCAGCACAGCACGTTTCACTGTGGCGGGCTCCACATCAATGAAACGCTCCGACTCGCTGATCTGACTACACGAATATGTCAGTAAAACGAGTAACAGGTAATATATCCATCCGCAACGCTTCATGCTTCAAAAATTGTAATTATACGATATCATCAAACCCTTACTTGCGGGAACGTAACGACAGACGCCACCCACACAATTATAGCCAGCCTTCGTACGACCGTATCCTAACTGCAGACGATGGGACTTCGCCATAAAGGAAACCGTTCCCATATAATAATGCAGATGAGACTGACCTACATTATACATATCAGAAATAGTGAACAGCCACCGTGGAGCACACGACAGTTCCAACAGTCCGAAAGCCCAGTCTCCCTGATCATCACCAGTAAACAGATATTGGATCTCCGTTCGAAGTGAGAGCTTACGGTTGAAGGCATATTTTGCTTCACCCACTACAATGTCAGAATGAATCAACCCGCCTTCTCCCTCAACGACAGTCTTATTGTAGTACTGATTCATGTACATCAGATGGAGTTTCAATGACTTTGACACTCTTTTATCAATTTGGACATTCAGGTCCTGATAATATGTCTGGTCTCCCCATTTCCAGAACGACGACTCATAGCCGTCTGATCCGGCATAAAAGCCATCTAACAGCTTAGCGCACTTATCGATACTGTGTACATGTGAGAAATTCAGCTTCACGGTGGTGCCGTATTTCCCGCCAAGCGAGGTATTCTTTTTGAAGGTATAGGCCCCCTCAGCCTGATAAGCCCACTCTCCCATCGGATAGGTTGCATACGGATATAGGGATGCCAATGCATAGGTGTGCTCCATCGTAAAGGCTGGCAGGTGATTGATGAACGAGGAAATGCCAGTCATGCTTCGCTCGCTGCGGAACGACATATTGTCACTGCGCTTAGCCTGGAGCAGCAAGCTAAAACCCTGCTTGGAATAAGAACCAGAGAGCATGGCTACATGGCCATGACGATAGATATATCCATTATCAAAGGATGGATCCTGAGATTTAAAAGCGTATTCAGCCAAAAGATTCAGATTGTTTGTCTGTAGTCTTGCACGGATATCGAAGGCATTCACATATTCGGGGAGTTTCAATCGACGGGTATCGTCAACCATAATATTATCTTGTTTCTCGTATTTATTAATATACGAAAAACCTATTGAAAGATTGACGCGCCGCTCTCGCAAGTATCTTGACACCGCCTCGAGGCCAAATTCTGCGTCTACACCCGTAATCCACGAATGATTCAACTTCCAATAACTACGCTGCTTACCTGTCAGCACCTTTAAAGCCATATTTGGAAGCGGTCTGTAGACTATCCGCCCGCCAAACAGGGAATTGTCGACGCCAAGACTCCGCTCTTCATAAGTACGGAAGATGAAACCAGAACCAAACTGTTCGTACAGACTCCCTGCCGTCAGTTCGAGTTTGTCAATACGCCCTTTAACATAAATATTGGGCACACCCCACCCTTTGAAATTCTGTTCGTAGCCTGGCAAAGGAAATTTAAGATACTCTAGCCTTGCACCGGCATCGACATACTTACTTTGCAGACTGACATCAGCATAGGTATTCGTCAGTCCCCAGTTGCTATTTGCCTGTGTTCCAATACTCTGATCATCAGCTGGCAGCAACACATCACTCTGTATGCTGCCACTTATCACAAGGCCAGATTGCTCCTGGGCTGTAGAGACAGCACTACTGATGAAAAACAGACATATAGCAATAGTTCTCAGCATAGTCACTTATGGATTAACTAATCGCCTGATTTCATCTATCAGCTCCTCCTCAGCTCCATCGGCATATCCCTGATGCCGATAAACTATTTTCCCATTTCCGTCAATGACAAGCGTATAAGGAATAAGCTGTATACCCAGAGCACGCTTCAAGTCACCGTTTGGGTCAAGAAGAACATCATATTGCCATCCAGCTTGGTCGACTAACGGTTTCACCTTATGAATATTTTGTGCTTGATCAATTGAGACGGCTATCAGCTTCATTCCTGTCTCATCCTTCCAGTCGTCATACACATCATTGATGGCATCCAGTTCTCTGATACAGGGCTTACACCACGTGGCAAAGAAATCAATAACTATAGGTTTTCCACCATTGGAGAGTGTGTCCACTCTTACCAGGTTACCGTCAACATTTCCGAGGGTAACAGCTGGCAATTGTGCTTTAACATAAAGGCAAACGGTCAAGAAAGCGGTTATAGCAAGAATTCTTCTGGTCATCATCATACTGTATTTTTTGCAAAGATACAAATATTATCCGAAACAACAAAAGGATTTCAATCTTTTTTCGATGACAACAACCAGCTGAAAGAGCAGAAAGAGCATACTCGGATGTTCATACAAGCTGGTACAATATTACTAAAGAAAAAAAATATAAAAAAATTGATTGAAATGCCATAAATGATACTAAATTATTGTAAATCAAACGTTTAACTTATGGCATTTGCTAATTTGAAATGCCATACAAATGCCATAAAGTAAAGCATATTGACATAAGCAGCAGGATTTAATAGGAGAAAATAAGGCTAAATAGCTGATTTTCAATGGAGTTTGCGAATAACAAAGATAGTTTGTACTGACAGTTTAGACAGGGTAAACTGGCAGTTTAGACTAGGTAAACTGTCAGTTTGCCTTATCTAAACAAGCATAAACTCCTATCTTAATAAAACTCATAAAGGCTGGAAAGATGATGTTTTCACGCTAATTATGGCATTTATATGACATTTCAAATTAGTAAATGCCATAGGATAAATATCTGATAATCAGCATATTTACTACAAAAATGGCATTTTAAAGCAAAAATGGAGATAAAATTCTACAGAAAATCACTTGCACATTTCGGAGAATTTTCGTACCTTTGCAGGTATATAAACAGAACCCATTTATTGATAGTAGAATAACGACTATGGCACCAAGAATCACGCTCATTAAGAGCTATCGCAACAAGGAGACCCTGCGGCTGCTGTCGCTGCAGGAAGTGGCAGACCTCATCCGCTCGGAGGAGTACGGGCAGGCCGTGGACACCTTCCGCAGGGAACTGCCCACGATGCAGTACGTCACCGTCGGCAACAACGGCACCCTCGAGGGCTACGA
>CAMNPN010000053.1 GCA_946548085.1 uncultured Prevotella sp.
GCCGTTCTCGTCCTTCGTGTTGCCCTTATAGAACAAGTGGAAGACCCCGTCTTTCTCGATGATGTCGGCGTCTATGCTGCCGTATTTGGCGGAGAACAGCACCTTCGGCTCGCTCTCGAAAGCAGTAAAGTCCTTGTTGGCGTAGGCGTAGTAGGTGATGAGCGTCTTGCGGTCGTTGCGCTGCAGCGTGAAGTAGATCATGTACTTCCGTGCCTTGCGGTCGTAGATGGTCTGCGGCGCCCATACCCAGTAGGCATCACCAAAGTTCTTGCTCCAGTCCTTTGCGAGGTTGATTTTCGCATGCGTCCAGTTCACCAGATCCTTCGACTTCAGTAGCACGATGCCCGGGTTTGCACCCCATCCCTGCTTCGGGTCGTAGGTATGCATGTCTGTCGCCACGATGTAGTAGCACCCGTCCTCGCCGCGCAGGATGTGCGGGTCGCGTATGCCGCCGCTCTCGCTAATGCTGTCAGAAGCGATTATGGGTCTGTTGCCATTCAGTGCATACCAGTTCTGTGCGTCCTCGCTCACCGCGAAGCGCAGTTGCTCCATCAGGTTTTGGTCGCCGCTGCCCTCAAAATAGGCGAAAAGGTAGCCGGCGGCCTCACCCCCTACCCCTCTCCGACTGGCGAGGGGAGTAGTTACTTGTGCCGAAGCCTGTAAGGATATTGCTATCAGGAATAGGATTGTCAGTTTCTTCATTGTTCTATAATTTCGTTGTAATTGTTCCTGTTTATCTTATCGTTTCTTGCTCAGTCCCTCCTGCGTTAGCGGTACTGCGCGGATAGTACCGTCGCTGTTGAAGTGAAGGTACTCAGCACAGACGCTGCGGCGACAGTCACCACCGGGGGCACCGTCGAGGGCGTAACTACCATCGTGATAGATGTAGTACCACTTCTTTTTGAACTGTATGACGGATGGATGAATCGTAAAGCCGTGGTTGGCCGAGGTGCTGACGAAGCCGCCGTAGGTCCAGGGGCCTTCGATGGTGGGAGCCGTCGAATAGGCTATCTGCTCGGACTGCACGCCAGGGGCATCCGAGGCATAGACGTTGTAGTAGAGTTTGCCGCGTTTGAAGAGCCATGGGCCCTCGCTGTAGTTGCGCAACGGCACTTTTTTTATAGGGCCGTCCAGTTCGCACATATTTTTCTTCAGTTTCACCATATAGCAGTCGCCGTTGCCCCACGCCATCCACGGTGTGCCGTCGTCGTCGATGAGCACGGTGGGGTCGATGTCGGTATTGCGGCGGTGCGAGTCGGGTGTCATGTCGTCGGTGATAAGCGGCGTGCCGTCCTTACGGGCTGGACGGAAGGGTCCGAAGGGTGAGTCACTGACAGCCACATCGATGGCATGGCGATGGTGGTCCTTGTGATCGAGCGTCACGTAGAAGTAGAACTTGCCGTCGTGCTCCACCACCTGAGCCGCCCAAGCACCGTTGGGCACGGCATAGCTGAACACATCGGGGCGCAGCACCGTGCCGTGAGCTTGCCAGTGAATCATGTCAGTTGAGGAGTAGCACAGCCAGCCAGGCATGTTGAACCATCCACCCACATCGGCCTTGTCCTCGCCCACGTAGGCATAGACGGTGTTGTCCACCACGGTGAAGGCTGGATCGGCAGTAAAGGTGTCGGTGAAGAGCGGGTTCTGACCATCCACACGAGGCAGCGCCTCACCGCTAATCTCTAGGTTGCGGATGACTCCCCCGCGCACTTGCAGTGCATTGGGGAATCCTCCCGGGAAGCCGTGGCCTATCACCCACAGCGAACAATTGTGGCGCAGTGCCTTGCCTGGATAGGTCAGTGACGACGACGTTCCATCTACAGTGAGAGTTACGGTAGATTGGTCGCGCTTGCTGTCGTATTTCGATACCGCATCAACAGCATACCAGCGGTCAGCCTGCACCTCAGCACCAGCCCAAAGGCGATGTGCCTTCTCGTTACAGTCTGTCACTTCCACGAAGAAGCGGTGCTCTGTGTTGTCGTAGCCCAACGAGATGTCACTGTTGAGAGAATTCTTACCAATCAGATGGCTGGCCTTGCCTTCCTTGCACACGAATACCTGCTCGGTGCCCAGCGTGCCGCATTTCAGTTCGGCCTTCACACGCCACCAGTCCTGCATGTCTGTATAGGGCAGCGGGTGGTTGAAGTCCAGTTTGTACTCGCTGACATTGAGTGCCAACTCACCCTTCGTGGCATCCCAGTCCTTGAGGTTCCAGTCAGCCAGCGTATAGATCTTCTGCTGGGCCTGCGCTGTGAGCGCCAGCATCATAAGCAATAGTAAGAATAGTCGTCTCATGTTATTTCTCTATAAAGGTGTTAAACGAATGGGCGGCTACGGCGTCGTTGGACTTTTTTGGCGAAATAGACGCACTCCTTTTCGGGCAGTTCCTCCAATGCCGGCGAACTGGACATCACGGCGACGTCGATGCCGTTGCGGTCCATCTCGGCCGATGCGCTCTGCGCCGTCATTTGACAAGCAGTTTTCTGCCTTTCTTGACGACGATGGAACGATAGGATTTATCGACGCGTTGTCCGGCAAGATTATACAAAGGTTCTTCTTCAGCACCCCTCTCAAGGGTGACTTCAGGCACGGACGTCGGTTGTTCGAGAGGGTAGAAGTCCTGAGGCGTCGTCTGGCTTTGAGAGACGAAGTAAGCATGGTGCGCGGGATTGACAAAAGTGGCACCGT
>CAMNPN010000054.1 GCA_946548085.1 uncultured Prevotella sp.
GCTCACCTATCGCTACAAGTCGAACTTCTCCTGGCGTATCTTCTGTGACTACGACTACACCCGCAAAGAGTTTACGGCAACGTACGATCCTTTCCACTTTGTACAAAAGGGGTTGACCTCTGGTGCCGGATTCCTGATGGATGCCGCACTGATGACGTCGACTGAAGACTACGCCGACGGTCAGGGTGTGGAGGCCAGGGAATACAGAACCCGCAAGAACATGAACTACGTGACGCTGGGCCTCTCGTTCCTGGTGAATCTCTGACTGTAATGTAACCGTTTATAAATATTACATATTGTTTAACTCTAACAAAAAAGATTATGAAACAAAAAATTTTTGCATTCTTTGCAGCCGCATCGCTCCTGCTGGGCTTGAGCGCCTGCACAGACAAAAATGACAATCCTGTAACTCCGTCGGAGACAGATGAAGCGTTGAACATCCCAGAATTGGAAATCGACCCCAGTGAGTTCCAGCCGATCGACGTCAGCGTGGCCCTGTTAGGCTCGCTGAGCAATTATGCTGAAGAAGAGGCTGTCAAATACTGGTTTACGGACGTGCATGGACAGGTGACTGACAAATCGATGGTGGTAATTACCGACGAGATTACAGCCGCCAATGAGGAAGCCATCCTCACGGTGCTGAACCGCTACGGTATGCTACTGCTTGTTGACCCCAAGGAGGACAATGTGCGCAAGTATGGCGAATACTTCGGTGTTGCCCCCGATGAGGACTATTCGAAGGTGGAGTTGCTCGGACTCACTGGCCTCGGCGACCAGTTTGTAAGTTACGTTGGTGACACAGAGAGTGCATCTGAGGATCCTACTCCTACGTATATTGCCGGGGATGACATTTGGGACGTTGCCCCCGCGGAATATCTGAGACTGAAGGCCTTTGCAGAGTGGGTTGACAGGGTAGTTAAGAAATATGACGAATACCAAAAGGAACTCGCAGATAATCAACAGGCTATTGATGACGCCATTGCTGCATACGAAGCAGGAGATGAAGCATCGGCAAGAAGGACTATGGCAAGGGCAAGAACAAGAAGTGCCATGACAAGGTCTGACGGGGACGGAAGCAGCAGCAATAGAATTGATATAAACACGCTTCGTGGCATAGACAAAAGCGTCAACTTGGTTCCAGACCCAAGCCCCACTTTTGAAAGTTACGACAATGCCGGACGCTCCAATGACAAAGATGTTTGTCCGCTCAGCGTGACAGTTAACTACTCCTTCAAACCGTTGTATGAGTTCCCAAAGGGAAACACGCCTGGAGCAGACTACTATATTGTAGAGACATCGGTGAACTGGGATTGCTCTGAGACCCTGAAAGGATTTAAGCAGTTCGATCATGGAGAAGCACGTGACCGCCGCAGTTACCTCTTCTTCCCAATAGAGTGCCAGTTCTATTCCGAACCTTTCCCCACCAGGTCTAATTATTCGGTTCAGATGGTGGCTGGAAGCGGTGGAGACCTGAAGCCCGACAATGTGAAACACACAAAGTCAGTTACCCATGAGCGTAGGTTTAGCATTGATGCCAATGTGTCTGGTGGTATTAATAAAGGTAAAGAAAATGGTACTGCTGGTGATCAAGCCACCTCGAATAATTCCTTGAGCGGAAACGCTAATGCAAGCCTTGGTATTGGTGCCAGTTGGTCGAAGACAGAGACATTCACTGTAGAGGAATACGATGTTGCCAAGATCGTTAATGGACAAAAAGTCGGTCATACGATCTCTGTACCTGGTGGAGAGGACGGATATCGCCCGAGAATGGTGAATAAATCTCTTGACAAAGGCTTCGAAGTGAGTGGTGGCGTGAATTTCAGGAAGACGCTCAGTACAAACGAAAGTTGGGTATGGAAGGTCAGCGGAACCAGTCCTGACACGGATGACTCATCCATCAAGGTCAAGTTCACTGCCACTCCAACGGTTAGTTGGTCCAGTTATTTCCATACCTATACAGAGTGGGGTGTAAGAGAACACTCTTATACAATGTCTGAGGAATTTAGTGTTCCTGCTCCTAACCGAAGGGATGCCGGATTATTGAACATTAAGAACACCGGTGATGAAGATGGTAAGCCACTTGCTATCTTTGGAGTGAGGGCTATTGACGTGACAGACCCGAATAATACTTTCGTGGCTTATGAAAATCTGAATAGTGTGTTCGTCTTGTTCGGCGATACCTTTACTTTTGGTCTGCCAGCCAACAGAACATACGATATTGAGTTGGAGATGGGCCGCAGGAGTAATAAAACACAGACTTACCACCTTGACAGAAACTGGATGGTTACAAGTATTGCAACGACCGGAAAGGCCCAAGATCTGGTTACCGACATGTTGTTCAGCCTAAAACCTGCTGAATAGTTAAAGTGTGTAAAATCAGCCAAATCGGTCCCTAAAAAGACTGATTTGGCTGATTATTAAACTGATATGGCAATGCGTTTTATTGTTTTTTGGGCATTAACCTTTTTAACCTCCCTCTACGCTTCTGCGCAGGAGGAAAGATCTTTTTGGGATCACGGATTAGGCAAATTGCTGAAAGGTGCAGACGATATGATTAATCGTTTGCAGGAAGAGGGTGTTGATACAAACTATATCCGCAAGCCAAAGTTGAGCCGCATGGTCTATCTCGGATATTATGGCTATTTCCAGCAGCATGATATGACTTTCCCCGTGTCTGTTGACGACACGGACATCCCCTTGGATAAGCGGTATATGCCATCCAACATGTCTGAGAAGAAATACATGATGGCCAATATGCACACCTATCAGTCAGAGGCAGAGTTGGGCATCGACTGGCGCGGTATATCCATAGAACTCCCTATTCCTATCCGTAACCGCTACAGCAAGTCTTTTGGGCTTGCGAAGAACGGCTCTGTATGGGGCGCACGTATTCGCTACAAGTCACTTAAGAATATGGAGGGTGTTCTGGATGATTCGTTCAACCAGGCCATGACTCAATGGGCGCACAATGTGGAGAACCAGACGAATGACCCGGCTGTGACTGAGGAAAGCACGATCCCCTCAGGCAAGATGGACCTGAAGATTTTCTATGTGGAAGGCTACTATGTGTTTAACAACAAGAAGATTGCCCAGCTCACCGAGGAGGACCTGCAGAAGAAGTACGTCCAGACGATCATCAATGCCGGCAACGAGGTGAACGAGGCCCTGGCCGACTGTATGACAGCCCGCGAGAAGCACGGC
>CAMNPN010000055.1 GCA_946548085.1 uncultured Prevotella sp.
GACGATGCCGGCTATGGCGCTGATTCTCGTTGGTTGTGTGATTTGGGTACATCGTGCATATTTTTATAAGGAGAAGTAAGATATGGAACACGCAATAAGTCTTTTATTCCGTTCGATTTTCGTCGACAACATGATCTTTGCCTTCTTCCTCGGCATGTGTTCCTACCTTGCCGTGTCGAAGACCGTGAAGACCTCGCTGGGCCTCGGACTGGCTGTGACCTTCGTGCTCACCGTCACCGTGCCTGTGAACTATCTGCTGCAGACAAAGGTACTTGGTCCTGACTGTCTCGTTGAGGGCGTCGATCTGAGTTACCTGTCGTTTATCCTCTTCATCGCCGTGATTGCCGGTATGGTGCAGTTGGTGGAGATGACGGTCGAGAAGTACTCTCCCTCGCTCTATGCAGCCCTGGGTATCTTCCTTCCGCTGATTGCCGTGAACTGCGCCATCATGGGTGCCTCGCTCTTCATGCAGCAGCGCATCCTCATGGATCCCAGCAATTCGCAGGCCATCACCAGCGTGTGGGATGCCATCATCTACGGCTTCGGCTCTGGTATTGGTTGGGCACTGGCTATCGTGGCCATGGGTGCCATCCGCGAGAAGATGCAGTATTCAGATGTGCCCAAGCCCCTGCAGGGTCTCGGCATTGTGTTTATCACCGTCGGCCTGATGGCTATGGCGATGATGTGTTTCTCTGGTTTAAATATTTAAGTAAGGTATGGCACAGTTTATTGCAATTAGTATAGGAGTTTTCCTCTCGTTGATCATCCTCGTGGTGATCGTCCTGCTGGTGGCAAAGAAGTATCTTTCACCTTCAGGGAATGTGAATATTGAAATCAATGGCGACCGTACCATCAACGTTCCTCAGGGAGCATCGCTGATGTCGACCCTCAATGAGAACGGTGTGTTCTTGCCTTCAGCCTGTGGTGGTAAGGCCTCTTGCGGACAATGCAAGGTACAAGTGCTCGAGGGCGGTGGCGAGATCCTCGACTCAGAGAAGCCACACTTCACCCGTAAGGAAATCAAGGCTGGCTGGCGTCTGGGCTGTCAATGTAAAGTGAAGGGCGATCTGAAGATTCATGTCGATGAGTCGATCCTCGGCGTGAAGGAATACGAGTGTACCGTCATATCGAACAAGAACGTGGCTACGTTCATCAAGGAGTTCAAGGTTCAGCTGCCTGCTGGTGCCCACATGGACTTCCTGCCTGGTTCGTATGCGCAGATTAAGATACCTGCCTTCGACTGTATCGACTACAACGACTACGACCGCGACCTGATTACCCCGGAATATGTCCCCTCATGGGAGAAATTCAAGATGTTCGACCTGAAGTGTAAGAACCCCGAGCCCACGATCCGTGCTTACTCTATGGCCAACTATCCAGCCGAGGGTGATGTGTTCATGCTGACGGTGCGTATCGCTACGCCGCCGTTCAAGCCCGACCGTAGCGGCTTTATGGATGTCAATCCTGGTATTGCCTCGTCTTACATCTTCTCCTTGAAGCCTGGCGACAAGGTGATTATGAGTGGTCCTTATGGAGACTTCCACCCGCACTTCGATTCGAAGAAGGAGATGATCTGGGTCGGTGGTGGTGCCGGTATGGCTCCGCTGCGCGCACAGATCATGCACATGACGAAGACGCTGCACACGAAGGATCGCGAGATGCACTACTTCTATGGTGCACGTGCGCTCAACGAGGTGTTCTATCTTGACGATTTCCTTGGTCTGGAGAAGGAGTATCCCAACTTCCACTTCCATCTGGCCCTCGACCGTCCCGATCCCGCTGCCGATGCCGCTGGCGTGAAGTACACACCGGGCTTCGTCCATCAGGTGATGCTTAACACCTACCTGAAAGACCACGAGGCTCCCGAGGACATCGAGTACTACATGTGCGGTCCTGGCCCGATGTCGAAGGCCGTCGTCTCGATGCTCGACTCGCTCGGCGTAGAACCGGAAAGCATCATGTATGACAATTTCGGTGGTTAAACCAATGAATATCCTCGCTAATTTTGGCGAGGATATTTCTTTTTTATAGACTTTTAGACAAAAAGTTTTGGTAGTTAAATTTTATTTTGTAACTTTGTACCCAATCACAAGTGAACCTACGGACATGGTAGAGTCATCTGGTATTGGCTGCCAGTTGAGATAATTAATGAACGACTGATATGACGCTGATAATAGTATTGATGCTGATTCTGGGCTATCTGCTCATTGCAACTGGTCATCTGACAGGGGTGAACAAGGCAGCTATAGCTATGTTTATTGGCACGGTAGGATGGGTGGTTTACATCTGCTGGGGTACGGATTTCGTCACCGATATGCACCCAGACGACTATGTCGAATTCCTGAATGGAATAGAACCGACAAGCGAGACGGTGAAGTATTTCATACACGACAATGTATTCCTATACTATGTTGGTCGTGCCGCAAGCATCGTCATGTTCCTGCTTGCAACCATGTCGATTATCGAGATTCTGAATAATAACGGCTGTTTCGACTTTATTCAGAAATGGATAAAGACGCGTAACCCCAAGCGTCTTCTATGGACTATCTCCTTGGCTACATTTGTGATATCAGCCAACCTTGATAATCTTACTACGGCTACCATGATGCTTGTAATCCTTCATGGCATCGTGCAGAACCGCCGCCAGCG
This sequence comes from uncultured Prevotella sp., assembly GCA_946548085.1. GTDB lineage: Bacteria > Bacteroidota > Bacteroidia > Bacteroidales > Bacteroidaceae > Prevotella. The sequence goes on from CAMNPN010000055.1 coordinate 2,650, forward strand.
TATGCTCGTTGGCTGTGCTATTGTTATTGCTGCGAACTGTGGAGGCTGTTTCACGGTTATCGGCGATCCTATCGGTCTTTTACTCTGGGGTGATGGCGCTGTTACTGCCACGCATTTCTCGTCGTATATGGCTCTGCCTGCCATATCGGCATGGGTTATCCCGACAATCCTTATCAGTAGAGCCTTGCCTGAACGGCTTGATACTCAGTGGTCGCCGATGCCATACAGGGGAGATGACACGAACCTCAGCCCTTGGCAGCGCATCGTTATGTTGTTTGTAGGTATCGGTGGACTTTGGTTCATACCGACCTTCCACAACATCACCAAACTGTCGCCGTTTCTTGGAGCACTCTGTGTGTTGAGCGTTCTCTGGGTTGTCAACGAAGCCTTCAACCGCAAATTGATGAACGCCGATCAGATGTCGCAGCGCTTCATACCACGGGCCTTACAATATGGCTCTCTCCAGCAGATACTGTTTGTGATGGGAATCATGCTGGGTATGGGTGTAGTCACAGAGACTGGCATCTTCCCAGACGTGGCTAAGTGGATCGACGATAACATTCACAATATCTGGATCCTTGGCGTTGTGTCAGGAGTGCTGAGTGCGGTTGTCGACACATTCACTATAGCCATAAGCGACATCTCGCTCTATGCGGTAGTTGATGAAACACGACTGGAACAAGCTGTAGATGTGGCATACGTCAGTCAGTTTGCACGTAATGGTGCCTACTGGATGATTGTCGCCTATTCAACTGCTGTGGGAGGCTGTCTGCTTTCTGTCGGGTCGGTTAGTGGCCTGGCCCTGATGAAGATGGAGCATGTACACTTGGGTTGGTACCTGCGTAACATGACTCTGAAAGTTATGGCAGGCTGGATTGTCGGTCTGGCAGTACTTTGGTTGGAATTGTATTATGTATAACTAAAATAAATAATGTATGACTAAAATTAAAACTATTGGTATACTCACCTCAGGAGGTGACGCGCCTGGAATGAATGCCGCCATCCGTGCGGTTACCCGTGCTGGTATCTACAACGGCTTCAACATCAAAGGTATCTATCGTGGTTACGATGGTCTCATCAAGGGTGAGGTGAAACCCTTCACTACCGAGAATGTCAGCGGTATTATCACCCGGGGCGGTACGATTCTGAAGACGGCCCGCTCTAAGGAGTTCATGACGCCCGAAGGCATGCAGAAAGCCTATGACACCTGCCAGAAGGAAGAGATTGACGCCCTGGTAGTCATTGGTGGCAATGGTTCGCTGACGGGTGCCCGCAACTTCGGTATGGAGTTTGACTTCCCCGTCATCGGACTTCCCGGCACCATCGACAATGACCTCTACGGTACAGACTCTACCATCGGTTACGACACGACGATGAACACCATCATGGAGTGTGTGGACCGTATCCGCGATACGGCGAACTCTCACGAGCGCATCTTCTTCGTCGAGGTGATGGGCCGCGATGCCGGTTTCCTGGCACAGAACTGTGCCATCGCCTGCGGCGCAGAGGCTGCTATCGTACCTGAGGAGGTGACAGACGTAGACCAGTTGGCTGCCTTTATGGGACGTGGTATCCGAAAGTCGAAGAAGTCATGTATTGTCATCGTGTCGGAGAGTCCAAAGTGTGGCGCCCTCTACTATGCCGATCGTGTGAAGAAGGAATTCCCAGAGTTTGACGTACGTGTATCTATCCTGGGCCACCTGCAGCGTGGCGGCACGCCGTCGGCTCGTGACCGAATCCTTGCTTCTACCACAGGCGTCGGTGCCATCGAGGCCATTAAGCAGGGACAGCGTAACGTCATGGTGGGCATCCGCAACAATGAGGTTGTCTACGTGCCCTTCAGCGAGTGTATCCGTACAGACAAGCGCTTCGACAAGCGCCTTATCAAGGTGCTCGACGAACTGAGCATTTGATTTGCCAATCCGTTAAGCAGGAATCAATAGATGTCAGACATTAAGAAGATTGTACTGACGGGAGGTCCGTGTGCAGGTAAGACCACCGCTTTGGTGAAGATAACCGAGTATTTCTCAGGCTTTGGCTATAAAGTGTTCAACGTGCCTGAAGTACCTACTATCTACAGCACGGCAGGCTGGAACTACCTGACACCGAACCGCGACCTGTATTATCAGGGTGAGCGGGCGATCCTTGAGACACAGTTGGCTTTCGAGGATCAGTTCATGCGCCTGGCCGAGGTATGCACGAAACCCGTGCTCATCGTCTGCGACCGCGGCACGATGGATATCTCTGCCTATATTACCCCAAAGGAATGGGATGAGATTACGGCGATGGCTGGCACCAGCACCAACGCATTGCTGGAGCGCTATGATGCTGTGCTCCATCTCGTGTCGGCTGCCGATGGTGCCGAACAGTACTATACCACGGCCACCAATGCAACCCGTTACGAACAGGCCAATGAGGAGGGACTGCGTATAGCCCGTGAACTGGATAAGAAGGTGATCCGCGCCTGGACCGGTCATCCCCATCTGCGCGTCATCAACAACCACGACGACTTCCAGAACAAGCTGAATCGCGTGCTGAACGAGATCTCGAAGGTCGTAGGGCTTCCGCAACCGCCCCACGACGAGCGGGTCTATCGTGTTGAGATCGTCGGCGACATCCCAGAAAGCTCCGACAGTATGATCACCCAGACCTACCTCGTTGCAGAGCCAGGCTGCGAGATACGCCTGCGCCGCAGGGAATGGAGTGGGGGAAAGGTGGTTATCCTGCATCGCTCGAAGAAGCGCATCTCAGAAACAGAGGTCATCGAGACGGAGCGTAAGGTCGACAACAACCTCTATGAGCAGATGCTCCAGCAGGCCGACCCCTATCGTCAGACCATCGTCAAGCGCCGTCAGAGTTTCATCTGGAAGGGTCAGTTCTTTCAGATCGACACGTTCCTCTCACCGGTTACCAACCTTGTCATCATGGAAACAAAAGGAGTGGGCGAACAGGAGACGATCAACTTCCCTCCGTTTGTAAAGGTACTTGAGGATGTGACCGGCAATCAGACGTATTACAATTACAATATTGCCCTGCGAAAATAGCAAATCAGGCTTAAATTGGCCTATATGAGGAAAAAATAAGTGAAAAGTTTTTCTCATTTCGAAAAATATCGCTATCTTTGCAAGCATCTTATAAACTTAAAACGAGTATAACTTAAATAATTATCAAGCGTATGTCACAAATTATTGGACACATTTCCCAGATCATCGGCCCTGTCATCGATGTCTATTTCGATACAGAGGGTCAGGAGGCTGAGAAGGTGCTGCCGAAGATCTACGAGGCATTGCAGATCAAGCGTGGCGACGGGCGTGACTTGATTGTCGAGGTGCAGCAGCACATCGGCGAGGATACGGTACGCTGCGTGGCCATGGACAACACCGACGGCTTGCAGCGCGGACTGGAAGCCATCCCCCTCGGCTCGCCTATCCAGATGCCTGCGGGAGATCAGATTAAAGGTCGTATGCTGAACGTGATCGGTCAGCCTATCGACGGTATGAAACAGCTCGACATGAAGGGGGCCTATCCCATTCACCGTGAGGCTCCTACCTTTGAGGAACTCTCTACGAAGAAGGAGATCCTGGCTACGGGTATCAAGGTGATCGACCTCCTGGAGCCTTACATGAAGGGTGGTAAGATCGGACTCTTCGGCGGTGCCGGCGTAGGTAAGACCGTGCTGATCATGGAGTTGATCAACAACATCGCCAAGGGCCACAACGGATTCTCCGTCTTCGCCGGCGTGGGTGAGCGTACCCGTGAGGGTAACGACCTGATCCGCGAGATGATCGAGTCGGGCGTTATCCGCTACGGCGATAAGTTCCGCAAGGCGATGGACGAAGGCAAGTGGGATCTCTCACTCGTCGACCCCGAGGAACTGAAGAAGTCGCAGGCTACGCTGGTCTATGGCCAGATGAACGAACCGCCAGGGGCACGTGCCTCTGTGGCCCTCTCGGGTCTGACCGTTGCCGAGGGCTTCCGCGATGGTGGCGGCAAGGATGGCGGTGCTGCGGATATCCTCTTCTTCATCGACAACATCTTCCGTTTCACCCAGGCTGGCTCTGAGGTGTCGGCCCTGCTGGGACGTATGCCGTCAGCCGTGGGCTATCAGCCGACGCTGGCTTCTGAGATGGGTGCGATGCAGGAGCGTATCACCTCTACGAAGACGGGTTCTATCACCTCCGTACAGGCCGTGTACGTGCCTGCCGACGACTTGACCGACCCGGCTCCTGCCACGACATTTACCCACCTCGACGCTACGACGGTGCTCGACCGTAAGATTGCCGAACTCGGTATCTATCCGGCTGTAGACCCGCTGGGCTCTACCTCCCGCATCCTTGATCCGCTGATCGTGGGCAAGGCCCATTACGACTGTGCCCAGCGCGTGAAGCAGATTCTCCAGCGCTACAAGGAACTGCAGGACATCATCGCCATCCTCGGTATGGACGAGCTCTCCGACGAGGACAAGCAGACGGTGAACCGTGCGCGCCGCGTGCAGCGCTTCCTCTCCCAGCCGTTCTCCGTGGCATCCCAGTTCACGGGTCTGCCAGGCGTGATGGTGCCCATCGAGGATACCATCAAGGGCTTCAACGCCATCCTCGACGGCGAGGTCGACGACCTGCCCGAGCAGGCATTCCTCAATGTCGGTACGATCGAAGACGCGAAGGAGAAGGCCAAGAAACTGCTTGAGGCTGCTAAGGGATAACAACTACGAATTATACGAATTAAACGAATTAGATCAATTAGTATAATTAGTAAAATTAGTAGTATGTTAAGACTAAAGATAGTTTCGCCCGAAAGGATAGAGTTCACGGGAGAGGTGGAGTCGGTGAAGGTGCCCGGTACAAGGGGCAACTTCGAGATTCTCAGCGACCACGCCCCGATCATCTCCACGCTGACCAAAGGTGTCGTGGAGTATGCCGGCAAGGAGTTGGCCATCCTCGGTGGATTCGTGGAGGTACAGAAGAACCAGGTCTCGCTCTGCGTGGAACTGAAGGAGGACTGAGCATGACCGCCGCAGCAATCAATGGTCCATGTTCGTTGAAATCTTCCTCTCCGTCCTCTTCTTCACCCTCTTAGGCGTGGCCTACGTGAAAGGGTATGATGTCGTACGTCGACAGTCACCCGATCACCTGGTTCACTTCTATCTGATCATGGCAACGATACGCATGCTGCTCGTCGCAACGGTCGTCGGGCTCTACGTATCCTTCACCGAGAATAGAGAAGACGCCATCCGCTTCGCTGCTATGTTTATAATAATGTACGCGATAACGATGGTTGTAACGCTGAAATTAAGACACTAATTATGCATTATGCATTATGAATTATGAATTGAAATTACGACTGCTAAGCGTTGCGCTGTTGCTGATGGCACTGGTGCCGGCGGTGCAGGCAGAGGATTTCTCAGCCAAGGAGGTGGTGCTTGAGCATATCAAGGACTCCCACGAGTGGCATGTGACGGGCGAGGGCGAGACAGCCGTCGTCATCCCGCTGCCTGTCATCGTCAACAGTTCCACGGGCTGGCATGTGTTCTGCTCCTCCCGGTTCCAACATCATGCCGACGCCTCCGGGCTCCGTCAGGGGCCTTACGGACTAGCCATCGCCACCGAGGGCGACAACGCAGGCAAGATTGTGGAGAACGGTGAACCCGTGCTCGACCTGTCGATCACCAAGACGGTCGCCGTGATGTTCATCAACGTCATCATCCTGCTCTGCTGCATCCTGTTCAGCGCCCGCTGGTACAAGAAGCGCAAGGCATCAGACGGCGCCCCTGGCGGATTCGTGGGCTTCATGGAGATGCTGGTGATGTATGTCGTCGACGAGATCATCAAGCCGGGAGTAGGCAAGGGCTACGAGAAGTACACGCCCTATCTGCTCACCTGCTTCTTCTTCATCTTCACGTGCAATGTGATGGGACTGATCCCGTTCCCGCCAGGATCGGGCAACGTGACGGGCAACATCGCCGTGACGTTCTTCCTCGCCCTCTGTACGTTCATCATCGTACAGTTCTCGGGCAACAAGCACTACTGGAAGGACATCTTCTGGCCCGACGTGCCCACGTGGCTCAAGGCGCCCATACCCATCATCCCCGTCATCGAGTTCGTGGGTATCTTCACCAAGCCCTTCGCCCTGATGATCCGACTTTTCGCCAACATGATGGCCGGTCATGCCATCGCGGTGGCTATCACGTGTATCATCTTCCTCGTGGCCACGCAGACTGTTGCCGTGCAACTCTCCATGTCGGGCCTGAGCGTCATCATGAGCATCTTCATGATGTGCCTCGAATGCCTGGTGTGCTTCATCCAGGCGATGGTGTTCACGATGCTCTCCGCCGTCTTCATCGGACTGGCGCGGGTGGAGCCTGAACACGAATAAAACATTAAGTAAAAGAACAAACATTAATAATTAACAATTTAAAACTCAAAGAATTATGATTACAGCATTATTGGCAGCAGAAGGTGTTGCAAAGTTAGGCGCCGCAGTTGGCGCAGGTCTCGCAGCAATTGGCGCAGGTCTTGGTATTGGTAAAATCGGTGGTCAGGCTATGGACGCCATGGCCCGCCAGCCGGAGGTGATGAACAAACTGTTCACGAACATGATCGTGGCTGCCGCCCTGATCGAGGGTGTGGCCCTGTTCGCAGCCGTCATCGCATTCCTCTGCATCTAAGCACTGGAGAAATTGGACTAATGGTAAAATAATCACAGCGTATGGATTTATTGATTCCGAGTACTGGTCTGCTGTTCTGGATGACCATCACGTTCCTCGTGGTGTTCTTCCTGCTGTGGAAGTTTGGCTTTCCCGTCATCACCGGCATGGTGAAGGAGCGCCAGGCTTTCATCGACGACTCACTGCGCAAGGCGCATGAGGCCAACGAGCGGCTGGCCAATATACAGAAAGAAGGTGAATCCATCTTGCAGGAGGCTCGCGAGAAGCAGGCTCAGATCTTGAAGGAGGCTGCCGAGACCCGCGATGCCATCGTAGAGAAAGCTCAGGACAAGGCCCGCGCCGAAGGAGCCCGCCTGATGGAAGACGCCCGCGTCGCCATCGAGCAGGAGAAGAAGGCCGCCATCGCCGACATCCGCAAGCAAGTAGCTACCCTGAGCGTCGAGATCGCCGAGAAGGTGCTTAAGCAGAACCTCAAGGACGACAAGGCGCAGATGGATCTCATCGACCGTATGCTGGATGATGTCTCTTCTAAGAAGTAATAGCGTATGGATATAGGAGTCATATCGGTTCGGTATGCCAGGGCGCTGCTCAAGAGCGCTACCGACGCGAAGGCCGAGGATGCTGTCTACACCGAGATGCAACAGCTCGCCAGGAGTTACGCCGAGGTGCCGCAGTTAAGGCCGGCGATCGACAACCCCATGCTCTCCAAGGCCGAGAAGGAGCAGCTCCTGCTGACGGCTGTCGGCACGAAGCCCTCCCCGCTGGTCAAGGCCTTCGTAGCCCTCGTGCTCAAGGAGGACCGTGAGAGCGTGATGCAGTTCATCGCCAATTCGTACGTCACCCTATACCGTCAGCAGAAGAACGTCATCCGTGGCAGACTGATCACCGCCACCGCCGTCACCCCTGCCACCGAGCAGCGGATGCGCCGGATGGTGGAGAGCAAGACTAATGGAACTGTGGAGTTTGAGACCGAGGTGAACCCCGACATCATCGGCGGATTCATCCTCGAATACGACACGTACCGCATGGACGCGAGCGTGAAGTCGAAACTCAACAATATTCTCAATCATTTAAAGAAATAATTTTGGAGTTAACAGGAGTTATCGGAAGTGTGGCCGACACAGTCGGCAGGAGTGAACGGACGTTACTTCTCTGTGTGTATCTAAGCAAAGGCAATGACTATCAGTTTTAAGGACATAAAGGCTTGGCAACTGGCTCATCAGTTTGTGATTGATGTCTATAGGACTACCCGTTCGTTCCCCAAAGAAGAGCGTGTGGGATTGTCTTCCCAGTTCCAGCGAGCCGCCGTCTCCATTGCCGCCAATATTGCCGAGGGCTACAAGAAACTGGGCAAAGCCGACAAACTGCGTTTCCTGAACATGTCGCAGGGTAGTCTGGAGGAGTGCCGGTATTACATTCTTCTGTCCAAGGACTTAGAATACATCGGAAGTGATGCCTATCTTCGCCTGAACGATGAAATAGAGAAGGTAAGTTGGTTCATCAATGCCTACTGCAAGGGCATCATCAACAATCAAGGCATATCAGACTAAAACGGTCTGGCAGAGTAATGTCCGCTAACTCCCTCTAACTCCCTGTAACTCCCATTAACTCCCAAAAAAGAAAGAAACAATGTCAGATAAGATTAAACCAAGCGAAGTATCCCAGGTACTGCTCGACCAGCTCAAGGGGCTCTCCAGCGCCGAGAAGTTCGACGAGGTAGGCACCGTGCTGACCGTGAGCGACGGCGTGGCCCGCATCTACGGCCTGCGCAACGCCGAGGCCAACGAACTGCTGGAGTTCGAGAACGGCACGATGGCCATCGTAATGAACCTTGAGGAGGACAACGTCGGTTGTGTGCTCCTGGGCTCCACCTCGGGCATCAAGGAGGGCATGGTCGTGAAGCGCACGAAGCGCATCGCCTCCATCCGCGTCAACGACAACATGCTGGGCCGCGTCATCAACCCGCTGGGACAGGCTATAGACGGCAAGGGCGACATCGACCTGAGCGACGCCTTCGAGATGCCGCTCGACCGCAAGGCCCCCGGCGTGATCTACCGTCAGCCCGTGAAGGAGCCGCTGCAGACCGGTCTGAAGGCCATCGACTCGATGATCCCCATCGGCCGCGGACAGCGCGAGCTCATCATCGGCGACCGTCAGACGGGTAAGACCGCCATTGCCGTGGATACCATCATCAACCAGAAGAGTTTCTATGAGGCAGGCAAGCCTGTCTATTGTATCTATGTTGCCATCGGCCAGAAGGCATCTACCGTGGCAGCCCTCGTCTCCACACTCCAGGAGCACGGCGCCATGCCTTACACCATCGTCGTGGCCGCCACCGCTGCCGACCCTGCCGCCATGCAGTACTACGCACCGTTTGCAGGCGCCGCCATCGGCGAGTACTTCCGCGACCGCGGCCTGCCCGCCCTGGTGGTCTACGACGACCTGTCGAAGCAGGCCGTCGCCTACCGTGAGGTGTCGCTGATCCTGCGCCGTCCGTCAGGGCGCGAGGCCTATCCCGGCGACGTGTTCTACCTCCACAGCCGTCTGCTGGAGCGTGCAGCCAAGATGAACGAGCAGCAGGAGGTGGCCGAGCAGATGAACGAC
>CAMNPN010000056.1 GCA_946548085.1 uncultured Prevotella sp.
TATTTCTACTTCAAAATAATCATAATTCTCTGTTCTATGCCCAGTTATTTTGTCGTATTGAGGGCCTATTATGACATTTCCCTGTGAGTCGTAAACTATCAAATCTCTTGAGACGTATATATAATATTTAAAACCATTAAGATTATATCCTTCTATTTCAGAATCACTTGCAGAATTTCCTTTTATGAAAATAAAGTTTCCCTTTTTATCATAGACCCCTCTCAGACCTCCTTTTTTGCGTACTTCAAAGAATGGCAGGGAACAAGATTTATATTTATCCTTTTTTGATTCATACAGGACTTCTTCTGGTGAATATTTAATTAGGAAATAACCACTATCTCGTGGTATGATCACATTACCTTTAGTATCTTCAGCCCAACTAACATCAACAGTTGTGTATTCATACCATTCGAAACCATCTTTTTCTTTTCTATGAATTTTGCTCTGCGCAAAACAATTTAGAAACGAAGCTAAAAAAACGAATATAACAATACTTTTCATACTTTTAATTATTTATTGGATGGGAACTATATATATTTATCGATATCATTTCGCTCCCTTTCTGCGATTACACTCACGGCAGAGCATCTGGCAGTTCTCAATGACCGTGCGGCCACCGTCTCGCCACGGAGTGATGTGATCACCCTCCATGAACTCGAAGTCGAACTCCCGTCCGCAGTTGGGGCAGATATGATGCTGTTTCTCCCAGATCGCCAACTTGATATCCTCGGGAAAGGCTCTTAAATCCAAGAAATGCTCATCGCCAGTCAGCACATATGGTATGATGCCTGCCTGTCGCTGAATCTCGCTGTCGCGCATCAGTTCGGAGATGCGACGACTTAGGGCTGCTGTGTCGAGCGTTTCAGAGCCATATTTATCGTAGAGCATTGCCCAGTCCAAACCCTTCATAATCTTCTTGAATCGCTTCATGTCGAAGTTGGTGATGGCCCAGTTGAGCACCGTCTGGAAGTACGTCCAGAGATTGTTGGCATTCGGGTCGTGCTGATGGGCCGACATGTAACTGACTACAGTCATACGGTGGCCTTGTCGCGTCTCGTGGTCAGCCATCCACTCCAAGGCCTTCTTCAGGAAATCCTGACGGATGGGCGTTCCGTTCACCAAGTCCTTACCAAGGCGATAGGCTCCACAACTTGATTTCGAGAAATGACGTTTGGCATCCGAGACGAAGGGGCCGGCGAAGATGGCGTTGTTAATCTCCTGCTCATTGAGCGGCTTGCCTGCAATATTGATGGTCTGAAACCACTCCAGTTTCTCCGACTCCGTGCCCTCACAAACGTATATAGTCAATGGATAGTTAAGAATCTTACGCTGGATGTCCTCAGGTTGGTTGAAAAAGTTTTTGAAGTCGTAAGAGAACTTGCCTGCCACATACTCGCAGAGTGACAGCGTGCGTTGCTGTCCGTCCATCACCTCGTAGGGACACTCGGCATCTTCGGAACGCTTCACCCAGTACATCACATTTAGAGGGTATCCGTTCAGCACAGTACGGATAACTGCCTGCTGCTCCTTCTCGTTATAGATAAACTCACGCTGGTATGGTGGGCGTATATCGAGCTTACCGTAGTAGCCACGGACTCCTTGTTCGTCGTTGTTCACATAGTTCATTGTTATCTCGCCTACGGTCACTTCCAACTGTTTGATTGTCATTCTTTCGTTGTTCATATTGTCTTGGGGTGTTTGTTGCGGATGAATATTCTTTTTGCTTCAGAGTGGACAATTTCTCCATTTGGCCCTAAATAGTATGTTTTCTTTGTTCCTTTGCCTGGTAACACTGCATTCTCATTAGTCTTCCCTCCTGATGATTTCGTCGGTTCGTCTGTCGCCCGTATTATCTCTTTGTAACTATTATACTTCCTTGTATCAGGTAACAAATCATGACAACCTATTTGGGATAACCCGACAATTTCAAATTGCTCGGGACAAAATTTATCAAGGAATGTTACGGGAACTCCCATTATTCCGCTGTAGTCAAAGGGAATGTCTGAAGTCTGTCCGACATCGATGGCATCAAAGTTGTCATACGATGGATATTCGTCAGTTGAATAGTGGTATACCAAATCTATTTCCTCATGCCTTTTATTATGGTCGAGATTTGTAAACCAGCGGACTCCTTTAACCCTTATATAATGCCTTCCATCACTGTCTATCCCACACGTTGATGCATTTAGAGGATAATCATCGGGGACATAGAACTTTCTATCGCCACTTGTTATGCTTGGCCCTAACCATAGCTTGTTTTCCATAATAAGTGGGAATATTTCTTTGCATGTAACAGACATAATGTTTCCAATTATCAAGAACATCTTTCCATATTCCATCAATTGGGCAATGTATTCCCTGAACAGCGAGAACGGCGGATTGGTCACTACGATATCTGCTTCCTTCAACAGTTCAATACATTCGGGGTCGCGGAAGTCACCTGTTTTCAGGATGCTTATCACGTTCTTGTCGTTCTGAAGAAGATAGCGCACGTCGGAGAGGTCTACCGCCCCGTCGCCGTTCAAGTCCTTCACCTCCGTAATCACCACCTTATACGCCACCTTCTTCGGCTCATCCGAGAAATCGCCAAAGTCAATCATCAGCTCATTCCCCTGTACAGGCGAGCCGTTGTAGCAGGTACAGATCAGTTTCTTCAGCCCCAGATGGTTGAAGTGAAGCGCGAAGTACTTGAAGAAGTTGCTCTCATAAGGATCGTCACAGTTACAGAAGACCACCTTGTTGCGGAAGTGCGGCCAGTAGTGCTGCAGTTCACGCTCGATATCGGTCATCTCCGTATAGAACTCATCCTTCTTTGCGACTTTCGCCGCATTCAGGTTTTTGTTAGCCATACGCTATGCATTATGCGTAATGCTTATCTTCGGAGGCAGGCCGTGGCAGAGCACAAAAAGCATGGACGTTTATCCATGCTTTACAGGCTCTAGCACTCGCCCACCAAACCAGATAAGTCACGCCCATGCATACGCACAGACGTCTGCGACTTATTCATTCGGTTTGGTTCTTATTGAATGTGCTAGATTCGTAAAGCAATTCCGAATAACAGCAAACGCTTGTTAATTATTTCCTCAATGTCGCACCGCCGTCCGCACCCGGACATCGTGGCGGTGTTCAAGGGCAAAGGTACGAATAATTCCCGAAACGTGCAAGCATTTATGGAAGAATTTACAAAAATCGGCCTTCCATGAATGAAAGAGATGCCTTCCATGAATGAAAGGGATGCCTTCTACGAGTGATGGAGATGCCTTCTATACCCCTATAGGAGGCATTCCTTTAAGTCGTACCAGGCATTAGTACAAGTCACGGAAGGCATCTCTATCACTCATAGAAGGCGGAGTGATGAGAGAGTTCAAACACCAGCAAGCATCATCGCAATAAAAGGGTGCAATTTCTCTTCCACTTCCATAAAATCTCTCGCATTATCTGTGTTTATAAGTATTTTCGAGGATGGAAGAGAAATTTTTCTCTTCCATCCTCTTCCATAATTTCGCCCAAAATTGGGACATGAACGACCGAAAGAAGGGCTTCAAACACGGAGAAAGGATAGACCAAACTCCAAGAAAGGCGGCTACAAAGTCGGAGAAATCCGCCACCTTTCTCCAAAATTCTCTAGAGAATTTTAGACTTTAGACTATCTAAACTCCCACTTTACCCTAACCAAAGTCAGACTTTAGTACCTGTAAACCAATAAATTACAAGGATTGAGCGACTCCAAAGCAAGACTGCTCCACACTAATCGAGCTCAACCTAACTCTATATGGAAGATAATGGAAGAAAAATTTTCTCTTCCATCATCGGAAATACCTATGTATAAAGGCGTTTTCAGAGTTTTTATGGAAGTGGAAGAGAAGACGTGAAAAAATTTTTGGAAAAATAGCAGCATATCTCAAGGAAAAGTTGTACCTTTGTAGCATAATCTGATAAATTAAGCAAAACATACGATCATGACAGCAATTACACAACAGACTGTGACACTCATCAACCAGCGAGACGGACAGGAGCGCTACACACGATTCACCCTCGCCGAGGCCGTAGAGATGATCCGCAAGGGTAAGCTCAAGAGCGGCAAGGCCCTCGGCGAACTCACCGAACGGCCCCGCATCTGCTTCGCATCGGCCATCAAAAACCAGGGCGGCAAGCAGTGGACCTATATCTATAACGGCATGATTCTGCTGGAGATCAACAACCTGCCCGACCGCCGAACGGCGGAGGAGATACGCCAGGAGGCGGCACTCATCGACTACACCCTGCTGGCATTCGTCGGCGCCGACGGGCGCAGCGTGAAACTCGTCTGCCAGGCCGCCGAGCGCAACAACTGGCAGAACCCTGAAGGCTACTGGCAGTCGGAACTGGAGAAGTTCAACCTTAACGCCTACGCCAAGTTCCACTACCTTTACTCCACCCAACTGGCCATCCGCGTGGAGAACATCGCCCCGACGCTGCGCACCAGCTGCGAGATGAGCCACGACGAGGGTCTCTACTTCAACCCCGACTGCGCCATCATGATCGTGTCACCAGAGGACCAGACGGCAGAGCGACTGTCGCGAACCGTGCGCCACGAGGCGGCCGACGCTGCAGAGGGCACCACGATACCCGGCCTCTCCACCGAGGCATCGCGACGGCATGAGTACCAGGCCTGCAAGGCCGACGCCCTCGAGGAATGCCGGCTGGACAAGGACGACGACTTCGCGGCCCACTGCCTGGAGGTGCTGGCCAGGAACTGTCACGAGAGCGGACTCGAGGAGGCCTTCGCCGTCAGGATGACCCTCTTCGACGGACGGCTGAACGAGGATCCGGAGTACGTGCAGACCGTCTTCGACTCGCAGTACTCTAAGACGCTGAAGGCCACCTGGCCCCTGAAGCACGTGAAGCCCTCGCAACTGCTGACATACAAGACCGAGGCCTTCCTCAACTCGCGCTATGAACTGAGGAAAAACGTGATGACGGGCGTGGCACAGTACCGCTCGAAGGACTCCTACGACTACCGGTTCACGGACCTGACGAAGGAGGCGATGAACACCATGTCGATACGCGCCCTGAAGGCTGGACTCGACTCGTGGGACAAGGACATCAAGCGATACGTAGAGTCGACGATGATACCCGAGTACGACCCCGTGAACGAGTGGCTCGAGCAATTGCCGAAGTGGGACGGCCTCGACCGTGTGACCCTGTTGGCACAGCGCATCCAGACCTGCAACACCCACTGGACAGCCGACTTCCACAAGTGGATGCTCTCGATGGTGGCCCACTGGAAGGGCATCGACCGCAACCACGGCAACGCCATCGTGCCGATGCTCATCGGCCCCCAGGGATGCGGCAAGTCGGCCTTCTGCAGCATCCTCCTGCCGGAGGAACTGCGCGACTACTACAACGACAAGATCGACTTCAAGAACGAGACCGCCATCAACCTCGGCCTGACCTCGTTCGCCCTGATTAACATCGACGAGTTCGACATGCTCTCACGCTCCCAGCAGCCCCTGCTGAAGCACCTCATCTCGAAGAGCGACGTGAAGATGCGCCCGCCCTACGGCAAGGCCTACGAGCAGCGGAGGCGCTACGCCTCGTTCATCGCCACGACGAACAACCTCCGCCCACTGCCCGACGACAAGAGCGGATCGAGGCGCTTCGTATGCACCGCCGTCGAAGGACTGATCGACACCCTCACACCCGTCGACTACCCGCAGCTCTACGCCCAGCTCGTGGCGGAGATAGCACGCGGCGACAGATACTGGTTCGACGACGACGATAACCAACGCATCATACAGCAGAACCGCAACTTTGAGCGCGTGGGCAGCCTCGAGAAGATGATCAGCCTCACCTTCCGCCCTGCCGACAGCAACGACAGGCAGACCCTGAAGAGTATCGACGAGATTGTGGAAGTGCTCAACAAGAACTTCCCAAATTTCCACCTCACCAAGGGTATCAACGCTGAGGTAGGTCGTGCCCTGAACCGCTTGGGTTACAAGCCACACAAGACCGCAAGCTGCCAAAAATACGATATCGAATTCATGAGCAAACTGCCCGAAAAATAAAGAAGACAGGCTTCACCATCTCCAAAGGTGAGCCTATCTTCTTTACTCTAAATGGAAAAAGAGAGTACACACAAAAAAGAGCCTCAGAGATTGCTCTCCAAGGCTCAGTTGTATAAAAGAAGGCGGCCTCCTACTCTCCCGCATTGCATTGCAGTACCATCGGCGCAGGCGGGCTTAACTTCTCTGTTCGGAATGGGAA
>CAMNPN010000057.1 GCA_946548085.1 uncultured Prevotella sp.
TGGCGCGGACAACATGATCAACGGCATCAAGATCAATTTCAACCCTGAGAACACGAAGGGCGAGAAGCTGACCAGCCGCGCCTTCAAGGGCGACTGCCTGTTCGAGTTCGGCTTCCTCGTGGAGAGCGAGAAGCGCACCGTCGGCGGCAAGGAGAAGCGTGTGCAGAAGAAGACGCCAATCAGCTACCTGCTCGCCCCCACCACTGACGGCACCACTGGCGGCAACGGCGGCGAGGGCGGCGAAGGCTAAGGAGAGATCTGTATTTTTTGTCTAAGGAGAATAGGAGAAAAGGAGTTAAAAAATCTCCTAAACTCCTAAACTCCTTAGAATAAAAAATCCTTAGAAAAAAACTCCTATAATCCTATAATCCGTAGAATAAAAAACTCCGTAGAATGAAGAAGCAGAAGATGATCGAGATAGCGGTGAAGGTGATAGTATCCGCGCTCACGGCCTTCCTGACGGCCATCAGCACCACCTCGTGCATGGGCTACGGCCCGCTGTAGCATACAAATGAATCCCCCGCTCGGATGAGTCGGGGGATTTCTCGTTGTGTGAGCGGAGATCGTTATTTGTAGTCGCGGATGCGCACGTCGATGCCCGAGCCTGCGAGCTGCATGGTGATCTTGTGGACGGGGGTGTCGTTGTAGTGATAGGGGAAGAGCACCTTGGGCTTGATGATCTTCGCGGCATTGACACACTGCTCGACGGTCATGGTGTAAGGCTGGTTGCAGGGTAGGAAAGCGATGTCGATATCCTTCAGGTCGGCCATCTCGGGAATGTCCTCCGTGTCGCCGGCGATGTAGATGCGCAGGCCGTCGAGGGTGAGCACATAGCCGTTGTCGCGACCCTTGGGGTGATACTGCTCACGGCCAGGCGTGGTGTTGTAGGCAGGTACCGCCTCGATGAGGATGTCGGCAGCATATTTGCGCTGTTCGCCGTTCTGCATGACGAGTCCGTTCTTGTAGTATCCGAAGACGGCCTGGTTGACGTAGATGCTTGTGGCGGGGGTGCGCAGCTGGGCGATGGCGGCACGGTCGAAGTGGTCTTTATGTTCGTGGGTGACGAGGATGATATTGGCCTTCGGGAACGAGGTGTAGTCGGTTTCGGGCTTGAGCCACATGCCTACGGGGTCTACTTCGATCTCAACGCCATTGTAGTTGATTTCGATACTGGCATGCTTGATGCAGGTGATGGTGACTTTCTTGCCGCTCTTGGTGGTGAACTCGTCGACCTTCTGTGCGGCAGAGGCGACAACTGTGGTGAGGGGGAAGAGGAGCGAGAACACCACGATTCTCAGGAATGATTTCTTGTTCATGATTGTGATTGGTTTTTTATCAAGTATTTGAAATTATAGAATTGTCGATTGTCAGTCTTCCATTTCCACTGTCAGCATTCATTCTTCACTGGACTCAATGGGCAGCGTGACGACGAAGCGCGCGCCGGGGCTGTAGCTGGTGTCGAGGGTGACGATGCCGCCAAGCTGTTCGGCGAGCTTACGGCTCAGGGACAGTCCCAGGCCGATGCCTTGCTTGAAGGAGTCGAGCTTGACGAAGCGCTCGAAGATGTTCTCTGCCTGGTCTGCCGGTACGCCGCAGCCTGTGTCCTCGACGGCGAGGATGAGTGTCTGTGCGACGGCCTTGGCCTTGAGGGTGACGCTGCCCTGCTCTGTGTTCTTGAGGGCATTGTCGGTGAGGGCATTGATAATGCGGCGCAGCATGTTCTCGTTGGTCTTGAAGGTGAACTCGGGCTGGAGCTCGTTGTCGATTCTCATTGTAACTTGCGGAGGGGTGGCATCCCTGAAGTTGTGCACAACGGCCTCCAGCAAGTTGTTCACGTTGACGACGTCGTCTTTGGTCACCTCATTGGAGGTCTCGATGAGTGAGAGGCCGAGGATCTCGTCGATGAGGGATGTGATCTGCTGGGCACTCTTCTGCATCATCGAGGCCATGTGCTGTCGCTCCTCTATGCTGTCTGTGAGGTCGGGGTCGGCGATGACCTGTGAGAAGCCGCTGATGATGTTGAGCGGCGTGCGAACCTCGTGGCTGACGTTCTGGATGAAGTGCGTCTTCATCTTATCCGACTCCAGGGCGTGCTGGTAGGCGGCACTGAGCTGGCGCACGTGGCGACGGCGCAAGTAGAAGAAGCCTGTGAGCAGTACGATGATGGCAGCCAGGAGGGCGGTGATGACGGCGAGGCCTATCAGCCGGTTGCGCGTGGCCTGGCGCTCGGCGTCGTAGACGAGCAGCTGGTCGCGGATGCCTTGCATGCTGTTGGAGAGCACCACGTTGTTGATGGAGTCGGTGGCCTGGAAGAACTTGCGCTGGGCATCGAAGGCATCCTTCCAGCGGCCTGCCCTCTGGTAGACTTCGGAGATGGCGTCGTAGCTGTCTTCGTTGAGTTCCTGCCGGGCCAGGGCCACGGCCTCGTCGGTCTTGCCTTGCGAGGCGAGGAAGTAGACCTCGAGGATGCGTCCGTGTACAGAGGTCTTGCCCTCCTGGACGCCTGCCTTATAGCGCTTGTATCCCTCGAGGAAGGCGGGCATGTCGCCGTCGTTGAAGTAGGCGATGGTGCGGCGCGTGTCGATGTCGAAGACGCGCTCCGGGGCGTACTGCTCTGCTATCTCCTTGGCGCGCTCCAGCAGCTCGAGGGCCTCCTGCGGGTTGTCGCCCATCTCCACGTTGACGATGTTCATGTAGATGGGAGGCATGCTCTCGTAGTAGCCTTCCTGCTCCATGAGTTCAATGACTTTGTAGAAGTTCTCCTTGGCCGCGTCGCGGTTGCCACAGATGCGGTTGATGTGGCCCAGCATGTTGTAGGCCATGTACATCTCCTTGTCGAGCTTGCGCTCACGCAGTTCCTGTGAGAGCTGGCGGGCGAGCTTGTAAGCTTCGTAGATCTTCTGACGATTCATGAGGAACACGATCTCGTTGCACCGCTGGGTGTAGTAGGCGTGGAGGTCGTCCTTGTCGAGCAGATAGTGCTGGAGGGCCTTGACGGCGGTGAAGAACTTCACGCTGTCGCCTTCGTTGAAGGCGCGGTTCATGGCGTCTCGCAGCTCCTGGTATTCAGGATCAGCTTTATAGTCTTGGGCATACGCAGGAAGGTGCAGATAAACCATCAGCGTCAGGGTCAATAGCAGATATCTTGTCATGATTGATATATATTCAGTTGTCTTCAATCTGCAAAGATACGAAAAGAATCCGAAATCTCAAATTTTTTAGGAGAAAAATAGCGTTTATTATAAAATATGTGTAACTTTGCCGCATGGATATACAACCGATAGCATATTTTGAGTCGCCGCTGAAGTCGAAGTTCGGTGTGCCGCGCCAGAGTGGTTTGGTGGCGGAGCTGACGGGGCGGATCGTGTTTGAGAAGGCATTCCGTCAGATGGAGGCCGTCAGAGGACTTGACGGCTTCGATTATCTGTGGCTGATCTGGGAGTTCTCAGGCAATCATAAAGTTCAGGGCTTAAAGCCCAATGCTCAGAGTCTCACCGTGCGCCCTCCGCGGCTTGGCGGCAACAAGCGGATGGGGGTCTTCGCCACGCGGTCACCCTTCCGTCCGAATCCTTTAGGACTGTCGTGCGTCAGAATAGACAGGGTGGAGGAGGACCGGCTGCTGGGGCCCGTGATTTACGTGCGAGGGGCAGACCTCATGGACGGCACGCCCATCTACGACATCAAGCCCTACGTGGCCTATGCCGATGCCCATGCGGAGGCGAGAAGCGGCTTTGTCGACGAGCAGCGCTGGGAGCCGTTGCACGTGGAGATCCCTGACCGTCTGGCGGTGAGAATCCCGCCCCGGCATCGTGAGGCCCTGAAGGCGACGCTGGCTCAGGATCCGAGGCCTGCCTTCCACGACGATCCGGAGCGCACCTACGGCATGCCCTTTCTGGACATGGACGTGCGCTTCCGCGTGAAAGACGGGGTGCTAACGGTGGTGGAGTGTGCGGGCGCGCCAAAGGTAGTCGCGCGTCTCACGGACGATGATGCCATTGAGGAACAGCAGTGACAGCAGATTGGGGACAGCCATCAGCGCGTTCATGCAGTCGGCGAGGTTCCACACCAGGGAGAGGTTCATCACGGAACCAGCAAAGACGGCGATGATATAGCACACACGATAGGCCAGCACCCAGCGCTTCCCCTTCAGATATTCCATGGCCCGCTCGCCATAGTAGCACCATCCGAGGATGGTAGAGAAGGCGAAGGTGAGCAGGCCGAAGGTGAGCAGGGGTCGCCCGATGACGGGAATCTTCGTGAAGGCATCCTTCGTCAGGGTGGCTCCGTTGGAGAAATCAATGTCGGGATAGGCCAGTACGCTGCTCACGATGACCAGTCCCGTGAGGGCACAGATGACGACCGTGTCCCAGAACGTGCCGCTGGAGGATACGAGCGCCTGGCGCACGGGGTTGCGCGTCTGTGCCGCTGCGGCCACGATGGGCGCGGAGCCCATGCCGCTCTCGTTGGAGAACAGGCCGCGGGCAATACCGAAACGGGCGGCCATCATCACCGTAGAACCTGCAAATCCGCCGCCAGCAGCCTCCGGACTGAAGGCGGATCTGACGATGAGGCAGGCGGCAGGCCATAGATAGGCCGCGTTGACACAGAGGATATAGATACACCCCACGACATAGCATGCAGCCATGAACGGTACCAGCGTCGAGCAGACACGGGCGATGCTCTTCACGCCGCCCAGGACGACGGCCGCCGTCATCAGGCAGATGAAGATGCCCGACACCACGGGCGAGACGCCGTACGACTCCTTGACGACGGTGGCGATGGCGTTGGCCTGGACGGTGTTGCCTATGCCGAAGGCGGCGACAGCGGTGAAGAGGGCGAAGAGAATAGCCATCCACTTCCAGCCCAGTCCTTTCTCGAGGGCGTACATCGGACCGCCGAGCATCTTGCCGCTGGGGGTCTTCTGACGGTATTTGATGGCCAGCAGTCCCTCGGCGTATTTCGTGGAGATGCCGAAGACACCTGTGAGCCAGCACCACAGCACGGCGCCAGGGCCTCCTAAGGCGATGGCTGTTGCCACGCCGATGATGTTGCCCGTGCCGATGGTGGCAGCGAGGGCCGTGGCCAGGGAGCCGAACTGCGACACGTCGCCCTCGGAGTTGGGGTCGCCCTTCACCGAGAGGCGTATGGCCTTGAAGATAAAGCGCTGGGGGAAGTGCAGGCGGATGGTGAGAAACACGTGCGTACCCAATAGGAGGATAATCATGGGCCATCCCCAGAGGAAGTCGCTGACAGCAGAGAGTATGTCGCTCATGAGAGTCTGTATGCTTGGTAGTTAGTTCTTGAAGTTGATGTTCACTTTCCTGAAGCCCACGGCCCGCATGAGGCTGGTGATCTGCTCGCGGGCATTGTCCTCGGCGGCGGAGAGGTTCTCTGGGGTCAGCCCGTGACGGAGCATGCTCGCATGTGCCTGGCGGTAGAGGGCCTCACGGTCTTCGGGCTTCCATGAGCCGCTCTCGAAGAACGGCTTCGTGCGGGCCTCGTCGATGAAGTCGCGGTCGAGCAGCCCCACCTTGGGGAGCGTCAGGCTGACACTGTCGCCCTCAGCCGTGAGCCAGCCTGGCTCCAGCTGGTGCATGTTAATGCCCAGGCGCAGCGTGCCGTAGTAGATGCGCGACAGCTCGTCGTCGCTGATGAACCCCTTGCGCACCGTGTCTGTCAGCTCCTCGAGGCTGACACTAAGAAACTCCCACTCGCCAATGTCCTTGATGCTCTGTATCTGTGTGGGCGTGGGGTCGATAACGGTGTCTGCCCCCAGCTGCAGATAGTCGTCCTTCGTGCAGTTGCGCAGCCAGAAGACGGCTATGATGGCCAGTGATACGCAGAGTAGTATGATGCCCAGTCTGAATGATTTTCCCATGACTCAGTCCTCCATCCTTATTAGGTTCTGTATGTCGGCGGCATCGTAGTGCTTGCGGAAGGCGACGGTCACCTGGTGCTCCTCGTAGCCCATGGCGGTGAACATGGGCACGAGCACCTTCGCGGCATTGGCCTGGGCAGTCTCGAAGATGCCGAGGTCGGGGATGCTCTCGATGATGGCGTCGCGCCCCTGCTGCTCGTAGGCCGACATCTCGGCGTCGCTGAAGTTCGCACGCGCCAGGGCTACATATTGCTTGACATTCTTCTGGTCGATCTTCGAACTCGTCATCGTCACCTGCGGGTCGGGCAGGATGATGGTGATGTGGTCGCCCCGTCGCTCGATGTTGCGCTCGGAGAACTGGCTGAAGTCGATGTAGGCCTTCAGCTTCGCGTCGATGGGGATGGCGATCTTGCGGTCGCCCAAGGGCAGTTTGATGTTGAACTGGCGCTGCAGCAGCGATCCCTTCAGCCGCAGCACGTCGTCGTGGGTCACGATCTTGTGTACACGATACTCGGCCGTGTAGAGCCTTGAGCATTTCCGCACTTGCGAGATGAGCATCGGCAGCGTGTCGATACTTTGGTAGTCTGCCGCCTCGCCACGGCCGTCTGCCGCCTCCTGTACGATGGTGCCCTTGCACATCAGGATGCCTATGACGACGATGACTGCTACGAGCAGGATGGTAAATATTCTTTTCATGTAGAACGATCAGCTTTGAAAAACTTGGTGCAAAGTTACGCATTTTAGGAAAGAAACGAGCATAATGTCCACATTATTATATTAAAAAAGGTGAAATGCCGTCACCCTTGTGGTGCACTTTCATTGGCTGTGTCCTGAACTTTACACCACCACTATTGCTCGCGATGCGGGGAAAAGTTGTAGAGCGGAAGCAAATTTTTCGCTTTTCACGCCTCACTTTTCACTTTTTTGAGTACCTTTGCATGCGATAAACAAGCAATAAGACATCATGAAGAATCTTTTTCAGCAGAAACTGACGCGAAGCAGCGCGATGGCCGTGACGCTGTCGATAGTCCTTGGAACCACGATGCTCGCAGGCTGTAAGCAGAAGAAACAGTCGGAAGACATCATCGTCCGCAAGACGGAGGCTCCGAAGCCCCAGGCTCCCATCCGGATGCAGGAGTACAACCAGATAAAGGACATCCATTGGCTGGATCGTGAGTATCAGGTGAACATACGGCGTACGGCTGACGACAGTCTGCGCATGGTGAAAGACGAGACAGGTCAGAAATTCGTCGATAACCGCATCCGCCTGCAGGTAATCCGTCAAGACGGCTCGGTGTTCTTTAGCCAGTCGTTTACCAAGGCTACGTTCAGTGAATACCTCGACGACGACTATCGTCAGACGGGCATCCTGGAAGGGCTGGTCTTCGACCGTGTCGAAGGCAACTACCTTCTGTTCGCAGGCAGTGTGAGCCATCCGCAGACGGATGAGTATATCCCTCTGGTCATCAAGGTGAGCAACTTTGGCGACGTGGCTATCAGCCGCGACACGCAGATGGACACTAACGGCTCGGAAGAAGAGCAGAATAGTCTTTAAGGAAGGCGGCGACAGAAGGGAACAGGAGGTCGGCGCCAGCGTCGAGGAGCGTCTGGTCGGGTAGCGGACCCGTATTCACTGCAATGGTGAATATCCTGGCTGCCACGCCAGCGCGCACACCCAGCGGCGCATTCTCCATGACGAGCGCCTCGCAGGGCCGCAGATTGCCCGCCTTGCGCAGTCCCATGAGATACGGATCGGGTGCTGGCTTGCCTCGGCTTACGTCGTAGGCGGTGGTGATGTGCTGCTCGTCGACATAGGCTCCAAAGTCGCTGAGGATGCGGTGGATGAGGGGGCGCTGTCCGCTGCCCGTGACGACGCAGCACGTCAGGCCGTCTGAGGTGAGCCGTTCCATGAGTGCGTGCATGCCTTCCATGACGGGCGGCTCTGGCAGCGAGTGGAATATCTGCGTCTTCACATCGTACATCCGCTGGGCCTCGGCCTCGTCGATCTCGCGGCCTTGCTGCTCAAGCACCATCTTCTTGATCGTGTCAACCCCTCTGGCACCCTCTGTGGCGTAGGCATCGGCGGCAGTCATGTGGATGCCGAACTGTGCCATCGACTCTTGCCAGGCGATGGCGTGGTTGGGCATGGAGTTGTAGAGCACGCCATCCATATCGAAGAGCACGGCCTTGGGGCATAAGGCCTCAAAGCCGTGTCTTTCCAGGTAGTTCTTGATGGAGATCTTGTACATATTCTTTTTTTTGTTTACAGTTTACAGTTTACGGTTTACAGATGAACACCTTGCATGCCCTTGTGACCGCCTATAGAAGTAATCATCTGTAAACTGTAAACTGTAAACCGTAAACTAAAATCATTCAACTATTCCTGCGCCAGGCGGGCCTTGATGGCCTTCGAGTCTTCCTCGTAGCCAGGCTTGTCGAGCAGGGCGAACATGTTCTTCTTGTAAGCCTCGACGCCAGGCTGGTTGAAGGGGTTCACGCCAAGCACGTTACCGCTGATGCCGCAGCCAATCTCGAAGAAGTAGATGAGCTGTCCGAGGTAGCGCTCGTTGAGGCGCGGCATGGTGATGCGGATGTTGGGCACGCCACCGTCGACATGAGCCAGACGGGTACCGAGTTCGGCCATCTTGTTCACCTCGTCCACACGCTTGCCAGCAAGGAAGTTCAGGCCGTCGAGATTCTCCTCATCCTCAGGGAAGAGCAGCTTCTTCTCAGGCTCCTCGACGCTGATGACGGTCTCGAAGATGGTGCGCTCGCCGTCCTGGATCCACTGGCCCATGGAGTGCAGGTCGGTGGTGAAGTCTACGCTGGCGGGGAAGATACCCTTCTTGTCCTTACCCTCGCTCTCGCCGTAGAGCTGCTTCCACCACTCGCTCATGAAGTGGAGCTTCGGCTGGAAGTTCACCATGATCTCAATCTTCTTGCCACTCTGGTAGAGGCCGTTACGTACGGCTGCATACTGGGCTGCAGGGTTCTCAGCGAAAGGAGTGTCCTTGCCACAAGCCTTCTCCATGTCCTGGGCACCAGCCACGAGCTCCTTGATGTCGAAGCCTGCGCAGGCGATGGGCAGCAGACCTACCGGGGTGAGCACGGAGAAGCGTCCGCCCACATTGTCAGGGATGATAAAAGATGTATAGCCTTCCTTGTCGGCACAGGTGCGGGCAGCACCGCGCTTGGCATCGGTGATGGCCACAATCACCTTCTTGGCCTCGGCCTTGCCGCGCTGGGCCTCGCACTGTTTCTTCAGCAGACGGAACGTGAGGGCGGTCTCTGTGGTGGTACCACTCTTAGAGATGTTGATCACACCGAACTTCTTGTCCTTCAGATACTCTGTGAGTTCGAAGAGATAGTCCTCGCCGATATTGTTGCCTGCGAAGAGGATGGTGGGGTTCTTCTTATCAGCTACGAGCCATGCGAACGAGTTGCTCAGGGCCTCGATGACAGCACGGGCACCCAGATAGGAACCACCGATACCTGCCACGACGATGGCCTCGCAGTTCTCGCGGAGCACGTTGGCACAAGCCTGCAGCTCGTCGAGGAAGGCGGGTGTGATGCTCGAGGGCAGATGGAGCCATCCTAAGAAATCGTTACCAGGGCATGTGCCCTCTTCAAGAGCCTGTTGGGCGGCCTTCACTTTCGGCTCGAAAGCCTCTACTGCGCCAGCTTCAAGGAAGCAGGCGGCCTTTGTGATGTCAAGACTGATATTTTTCATTGCTTTTGTTATTGATGTTTTAGAAATACTGACTGCAAAGATACAAAAACTTTTTAGACAAATGTGCATAAGCACGTATTTTTTATGTTTCTTTTGTTCTTTTATCCAAAATAAATAGTACCTTTGCAGAAAAATAATAGATTAGCGACCCCATACATTATATAATAATGAGAAAGTTCCTACTTGCAGCCTTCGCCTTCGCAGCCCTTATGGCAGGCGCTCAGGGTAATATTTCGCCCAGGGCGAAGATCATGAAGCAGAGATACGAGAGACTTCAGCAGAAGGCTCTCGCCCGTGGTGAAAGCAAAGAGCATCCATGGGGTGGATTCTTCGTGACTTGTCAGAGCGGTGCCGATGTCGGCAGCGTGGCAGAAACCCTGAAGGCGAAGGGGGCTGGCGTCAGGATTGTCAAGGGTCGACAGATTGTGCTCACCATGCCTTATGACCGTCTTGAAGACATCGCCTCCACAGAAGGCGTGGCGAAGGTTGACGTAGGGCCGAGGACCTTGTTGAAGACAGACAACAACCGTCGTGTGACGCAGGCCGCTGCCTGTAATGCCGGCACTGCCCCCCAGCTGCCACAGGCTTATACTGGCAAGGGGGTCATTGTAGGCATTGTTGACCAAGGTTTCGACCTGACACATCCGATGTTTAAAGACAAGGATGGCAACCTGCGCATCAAAGGCTTCTACATGCCTGGTAACACGACACTCGGGGGCGACAGCGTGCGCATCGACGGGGAGACACTCACGGGCTCTTATTACAGCAAGCCAGAAGACCTCCTCGACACATTGAGGGCAAGAGGGCTGGAAGAAATCTCGCATGGTACCCACTGCATCAGCATCGCCGCAGGCAGTATAATGGACAGTGTGAAGGGTATCAGCGGAGAACCGCTTGGAGGTATCGCACCAGAGGCGGATATCCTGATCTGCGACATAGCGTCGGACGATACGCATCACGGCCAGGTGTGGGATGATGGGAATGACCTCATTCCGCTCAATATCTCGGAGAGCTTACAGTTTATGCAAGATCAAGCCGCACAACAGCAGAATCCCCTCGTGGTGAGCATGAGCATAAACTCTCACGACGGCTGGCACGACGGCACAAGCAATATGGCTACCCTGTTGGGCGACTTCTGTAAAGATAACAATCTGGCACTGATGCTCTGTGCCGGCAATGAAGGGGAAGAGAATAACTACGTGAATCAGACATTCGCCTCGCGCGACACCCTGCACCTGGGTGTTTACTCCATCGACGCGGAGGCTTATGCCTTCTGCTGTCTGCCTACAGAAAAGAAACTGAAGGTGGAGATAAGCATCTATGATGCGGAAGCTGGCAAAGTGCTATACACGGTGCCCACAAAGCTGGAGTCTGACAATGGGGACTATCAGGAGTTTTATTACGAACTGCCCGTAGAAGATGAGAAAGACCTCTCGCTCAGGGAGCGTGTGATGCTCAGGCATCTGAAGCAGTATATCAAGGAAGGCATCATCGATATCGTCTGTTATAAGACCTTCAGCTATGATCAGGAAGGAAACGTCTTTGACTGCACCTGCATAGAGTTCTATCATGACGGCCTTGTCTGGGATAACGACGATGTTAGCAAGAATCCCAAAGACCTGTGCTTCATGCTCCATCTGGTGCCCTCTGAAAAGACGGAGATACATGCCTGGGGCGACCCTTGCATGCTCTTCAGCAGACTGAATCATGGCAAATTGAAATATGGCAGGAATGACATGTCTATGGGTGACTGGAACACCTCTGGCGAGCCAGTCACCGTGGGAGCCTGGACGGCGAATAACAAGGTCGTATATGACGATGTTGAATATGAAGATAGTTCCGACGCTATAGGCGACATCTCATGGTTTAGCAGCTATGGCACGGATCGTGCGGGGCATAAACATCCTGATGTCTGTGCCCCAGGCTATGATGTCGCCGCCGCCCTTAACAGCTTCGACCCTTCTGCCGAGAATTATGGGGTCTATGCTCGCAAGGAGTACACAGACCAGTTTGTGGGCCAGTTATCTGCCCGTGAGTATGTCTGGGGCTGGATGAGTGGCACCTCAATGTCAACACCTGCTGCAGCCGGTGTCGTGGCCTTATGGATGCAGGCAGCGGCAGACCTCGGCAAGACGCTTAATACCAGAGACATCAAGGATATCATCGCCCATAGCTGTGACACGGATGAAGCTACAGCGAAAGATGCAGACCGTTTCGGCTATGGAAAGATTAACGCCTACAAAGGACTGCTCTACGTGCTTGGTCTCGAGACGGCTATCGAAGGACTGAGCCAGAACCAGCCTGAGAATGTGTCGTTCCGTGTGGCTGGCGACCTGCTGTATGCCGATGGTGCCGAGGATGGGACAGATGTGTCACTTTATAACCTGTCTGGCATTTGTGTCAGGCAATCCACCATACAAGGCGGCGCTGTCAGCCTCACAGGATTGCAGCAGGGTGTCTATGCCGTGCAGATAGGCAGTCTCGGCTCTACGCTGATACGCAAATAGAACCCTCTGGCTTGATGATAAACGGGATATGACTCCTTACCGGAAACTGTCGGTAAGGAGTTTTATTTCAATCTGTGGTGAGATACGTTCGTAGAGGATGTTATAGACGGCATCGAGGATGGGCATGTTCACGTGGCAGTGACGATTGATCTCCTTCATACATTTTGTGCCGAAATAGCCCTCGGCGATCATCTCCATCTCGATCTGTGCCGACTTGACGCTATAGCCCTTGCCAATCATCGTGCCGAAGGTACGGTTACGTGAGAAGTTGCTGTAGCCCGTCACCAGCAGGTCGCCCAGATAGACGGAGTCGTAGGCATTACGCTCCTGAGGGTGGACGGCCGTGAGGAAGCGGCTCATCTCCTGTACGGCATTAGCCATGAGCACGGCCTGGAAGTTGTCGCCGTATTTCAGGCCGCTGCAGATGCCCGCCGCAATGGCATACACATTCTTCAGCACGGAAGAGTATTCGATGCCCACCACGTCAGTAGAGGTCTTGGTCTTGATGTATTCGCTGGTGAGCACGTCGCAGAAAGCCTGTGCCTTCTCGCGGTCGGCACAGCCTACGGTGAGATAGCTCAAGCGCTCCAGTGCCACCTCTTCGGCATGGGATGGTCCACCAATGCAGGCGAGGTTCTCGTAGGGTACGTCGTAGACCTGATGGAAATATTCGGAACAGACGAGATTTTCATCGGGCACGATGCCCTTGATGGCGGTGATGACAAACTTGTCGTGGAGCCGTGTCTTGAGTTTCTTCAGGTGTCCCTTAAGATAAGGCGAGGGGGTGACGAAGACCAGCGTGTTGTATTGCTGAGCGATACGGTTCAAGTCGCTGTCGAAGTGTATCTCGTCGATATTGAAATGTACGCTGGTGAGGTAGGCGGGGTTGTGCCCAAGGCGTCGGAAGTCTTCAATACGATCGTCGCGCCGCATATACCAGCCGATATGGTGAGTGTGTCCCACCACAATCTTGGCTATCGCTGTCGCCCAGCTGCCACCACCGATTATCGCTATCTTTCCGCAATCGTACATGTCTTCTCCTTTTTCAACACAGAGATACAGAGTGTTATGATGCATCAATTATGATCTCTGTATCTCTGTGTCTCAGTGTTTATTTATTTGCATTTCCGATCCATTGCTCTATGTCGGCTACCGAGGGCTTCTGGAGGTTCAGCTTGTATTTCTTGACGATGTCGCCAATCTTCTGCTGTAGACCTTGTGCCTTCTCGGTGGCAATGTTCTGCACGAGGTTGAAGCCTGCCTTGCGAAGCACGGGCACCCACTCCTCGGCGACACCGATGGCAGCCCACTCGGCCACAGTGCTCTGCGGAATCTTCTTCTCAGGCTTCATCTGTGGGAAGAACAGCACCTCCTGGATGAAGGTCTTGCCAGTCATGAGCATCACCAGACGGTCGATGCCGATGCCGATACCACTCGTTGGAGGCATGCCATATTGCAGGGCGCGCAGGAAATCCTGGTCGATGATCATCGCCTCGTCGTCGCCCTTGTCAGCCAAGCGCATCTGTTCCTGGAAGCGCTCCTCCTGGTCGATGGGGTCGTTGAGCTCGGAGTAGGCGTTGGCCAGCTCCTTACCGTTGACCATCAGCTCGAAACGCTCTGTGAGTCCGGGCTTCGAGCGGTGCATCTTCGTCAGGGGCGACATCTCCACAGGATAGTCGGTGATGAAGGTGGGCTGTATGAAGGTGCCTTCGCAGAACTCGCCGAAGAGTTCGTCAATCAGCTTGCCCTTGCCCATGGTCTCGTCTACATCCATGCCTTTCGAAAGGCAGAATGTGCGAATCTCCTCTTCCGTCTTTCCGTCGCAGTCGAAACCCGTCTTCTCCTTGATAGCGTCGAGGATGGGCAGACGACGGTAGGGTGCCTTGAACGAGACGATGTTGCCATCGATCTCGCGCTCTGGCTTGCCGTTGACGGCGATACAGATTGTCTCAAGCAACTTCTCCGTGAATGACATCATCCAGTTGTAATCCTTATACTGCACATAGAGCTCCATGCAGGTGAACTCCGGATTGTGGTTACGGTCCATACCCTCGTTGCGGAAGTTCTTGCCTATCTCGTACACCCCTTCGAAGCCACCCACGATGAGTCGCTTCAGGTAGAGCTCAGTGGCGATACGCATATACATATCCTGATCGAGGGCATTGAAGTGTGTGATGAATGGCCGTGCCGAGGCTCCTCCGGCAATCATCTGCAGCGTGGGTGTCTCCACTTCGGTATATCCTGCTTCGTCCAGAACTTTCCTCATGGTCCTGATGACAGTCGCACGCTGGAGGAATGTGTCTTTGACACCCTCGTTGACCACAAGATCGACGTAGCGCTGACGATAGCGCAGCTCGGGATCGTCGAACTTGTCATAGGCGACACCATCTTTGTATTTCACGATTGGCAGCGGCTTCAGAGCCTTCGACAGCAGTGTCAGCTCCTGGGCGTGCACGCTGATCTCTCCCGTCTGGGTACGGAACACGAAGCCCTTTACGCCAATAAAGTCGCCGATGTCGAGCAGACGCTTGAAAACATTATTATATAAGTCCTTATTCTCACCGGGGCAGAGGTCGTCGCGGGTGATATAGACCTGAATACGGCCTTTGGAGTCTTGTATCTCAGCAAACGAGGCCTTTCCCATGACGCGCCGGCTCATCATACGGCCAGCTATGGAGACCTGAGGCAATGGACCTTCACCTTCCACGTTCCACGTTCCACATTCCACGTTCTTGCGTATATCAGTTGAAAAAGCATTCGTGGGATATTCGGCTGCAGGGTACGGGTCGATGCCCATGTTGCGCAACTCTTGCAGACTTTCACGTCTGCCTATTTCTTGTTCGCTTAACTCTAAAATATTCATCTTCAATCGTCGTATATTTTACATTTATGGCTGCAAAGTTACGAAAATATCTCGAAAAAAACACCTCGTAGCGTAAATATTTCAAAAAAAATAGAGAAACTTTTGGCTGATTAAGAAATAATGTATATTTTTGTGGCACAAAAGTAAAGTTTAAATTAAAAATTCAAAGAACTCAAGAGAATACTCCAAAAATAACTAAGCAAGTATGATTAAGCATAACATTAAGTCGGAAGTGGTGGGCGTTGACATCAGTAACGAGTTAACCACCTATGCTATCGTCGATGTGAGAGGGAATATTATTGCCGAAGACTCTTTTCCCACGTGTGATTATCCCGATGTGAACAACTTCGTGTCAGCACTCAGTAATAATATCCTGATGCTGGTAGAGGCCAATGGCGGTTATGAGAAAATCCGCTCTATCGGGATGAGTTCTCCCAGTGCCAGCTCTGTTTCCGGGTGTATAGAGAATGCTGCCAACCTGCCTTGGAAAGGCGTTATTCCGATGGCAGCGATGCTCCGCGACCGTTTAGGACTGGCAGTGGCTCTCTCCAATGATGCCCACGTGTCGGCATTAGGCGAATATACTTTTGGCTGTGCTCATGGCATGAAAAACTTTATTATCATCAGTCTTGGTGTGGGATTGGGCAGTTGCTTCTTCACGGAGGGTGAAGACCATAAGGGGCATCTTGGCTATGCCGGCGAGTTTGGCCATACTTGTGTGGTAGACAAAGGCCGTGAGTGCGGCTGCGGGCATAAGGGGTGCCTGGAAGCCTATGCTGGTGCTGCCGGCATCGTGCGCACAGCCCACGAGCTGATGGCTGCCTCTGATGCACCGTCACTCATGCGCAGTCTGGAGCACCTCTCTCCGCGAACTATCAACGAGTGCTGCGAGCACGGCGACGAAATGGCCTGTGAGGTATTCCGTCGTACGGGTTATACCCTCGGGCTGGGCCTGGCCAACTATGCCTCAATCGTCGATCCGGAGGCCATCATCTTCACGGGCGGCATATCGCATGCCGGCAAGTGGCTCTTCGACAGTGTGCAGGAGTCGTTCGAGAATCATGTTTTCGGCAACATGCGCGGCAAGGTGAAGATTCTGGTGTCTACGCTTAATGACCGTGAACGCGATGTGTTGGGTGCCAGTGCTCTGGCTTGGAGCGTCCCAGAGTATTCACTGTTTAAATAGTTGTTTACAGTTTACGGTCTACAGTTTACAGATGATATGCTCTATAGGCGGGTTATCAGCTTGCACGGAATGACTTGCTAAGTAATCATCTGTAAACAGTAAACCGTAAACTGTAAATTAAAAACAATGAACCGTAAACAATAAAGAAGACAATGGATGTAAAAGAAATAAACGAGATAATCAACGCGAAGCCTAACCTGAGTACCGCCCTCGGCATGGAGTTTATATCCACACCCGGGGACGATACTTGTATGGCACGCATGAAGGTCGATGAGCGCAATCGTCAACCCTTCGGATTCCTCAGCGGCGGTGCCTCTCTGGCTTTGGCAGAGAATGTGGCTGGCGTTGGCTCGTGCAGCCTCTGTCCGAAGTGTGCCTGTGTGGGTATCGAGGTGAGCGGCAGCCATGTGAAGGCTGTGGCCGAGGGCGACACCGTGACTGCCTTTGCCCGTCTGCTACACCGTGGCACCACGCTCCATGTGTGGAATGTAGATATCCGCGATACGCTGGGCGACCTGATCTCGAACGTGCGTGTCACGAACTACGTCATAAAACAGAAGAAGTGATGCCTGCCTTTGCTGTCTATCGCCTGCCGCATGAGCACTTCGCGACCATGATTCAGCAGACTCAAGGTGAGCCGGCTGCGTTGTTGTCATGTGCTGAACTCAATGGGAAGTATGGCTATGTGATGGCACCCTTCGAAATAACTGCCCGGCATCCTATATTACTTTTGCGTCCTGATAAGGTGATGAGGATTCCGTTGGGAAAAGTGGATGAACATGTCCCTATGCCCTGCATCCCACTGTCATCTGTTCATTTCCCCCCTTCTACGTCTGACACCTATGCTATCGACTTTGCCAATTTCCATGCCCAGTTGGAACTTGGAACGTTCCGCAAGATCGTCTTGTCACGCTGTGTCGAAGAGGCTTTGCCTGACCAAATCTCGCCCATGGAACTCTTTTTCCGTGCCTGCGACCTTTATCCCCGTATGTTTGTCTCGTTGGTGTATACAGAGAAAGGAGGCTGTTGGCTGACGGCCACGCCAGAGATCCTGTTGGAAGGCAAGGCTGGCAACTGGCGGACAATCGCTTTGGCAGGGACGGTAAGGATGGAGGGAGAACAACTGTCTGGAGAGGGAGAGACAGTCAACTGGTCTACCAAGAATATTCAGGAGCAGCGTTTCGTGGCTACTTATGTCGCAGAATGTCTGGAACAGTTTACGTCTGATTTCTCGGAGGAGGGACCTGCTTCTGTCCGAGCCGCCAACCTGGTGCATCTGCGGAGCGACTTTACGTTTACCCTGCCTTCGGATGATCGTCTGGGCGACCTGTTGCAGACATTGCATCCTACACCAGCCGTATGCGGATTGCCCAAGCAGAAAGCCTTTCATTTTATCACCCATAATGAGCATACGCCCCGTCTCTATTACAGTGGCTTCCAAGGATGGTTGGGAAAGGCTGAGGACAGGTGCGCCAGCGGGCATGAGACCGAGACCCACCTCTATGTGTCGCTGCGTTGCATGCTGATAGAGGAGCGCTGCTGTCATCTCTATGCAGGGGGCGGCTTGCTTAAGGACAGCATCGAAGAGCAAGAGTGGCAGGAGACAGAGGCCAAACTCGAAACCATGCGTGGGATGTTGTCGAATCGTCAATCCGTAAATCGTCAATTCTAAGATGTACAGCAATAAGGAAAAAGTAAACATATTGACGGTGCTGCTCGTAGCGTATGGCGTCCGTCATGCCGTCGTCTGCCCTGGCAGTCGCAACTCTCCCATTGTCCACAACCTGAACGAATGTCCCGACATCACCTGTTATCCCGTCACCGACGAGCGCTCGGCAGGCTTCTATGCATTGGGCATGTCGCTGGAGCTCGATGAGCCGGTAGTCGTATGTGTCACCTCCGGCACAGCCTTGCTCAATCTCGCCCCCGCCGTGGCAGAGGCCTGGTATCAGCATGTGCCGCTGGTGGTCGTTTCTGCCGACCGTCCCCCGCAGTGGATCGACCAGCTCGACGGGCAAACGCTGCCTCAGCCCGATGCTTTGGGGCATTTCGTGGCCCATAGCGTCAGCTTGCCCGATGTGACTGACACGGAGAGCCACTGGTATTGTAACCGCATGATTTGCGAAGCCATGATTGAGACCGGCAAGAAGGGAGGGCAACCTGTACACATCAATGTGCCACTGGCCGAGCCGCTGTTCGAGTACGATGTGGAGGCTTTGCCCAATGAGTGCAAGATCGTCTTCGAGACTGCATCGGTCGATTTTTGCGACATAGAGCGCAGCGGCCTGAGGTATGACTTCTGGTCGGCACGGCGCCCCATGATTGTTATCGGTCAGACTCGTGACCCACTCCTGAAGGATAACAGGCTTCAGGCCTTGCAGAAACATGCCGTGGTGCTCTTCGAACCACTTGGCAGCGACGTGGGTACAGTCCATTTCGACGAAGTGCTCCATGCCATGGGCGGCGACGACAGCCTGCTGCCCGACTTCGTGCTCTATGGTGGTGGCACGTTGGTGAGCAAGCGTCTGAAGCAGTTCCTGCGAAGAGCCACGAAAGCCGACTTCTGGGAGATATCCGAAGACGGCCGGCTGCACGACACGTTCATGCGGACGAAGGGAGTGATCGAAGGCAGCCTCTCCGATGTGCTGCCAAAGTTGGAAGACATTCTGTCGGATACGTCAACTTTTGAAGAAATCTTCGAAACGTCATTCGAGCAACTACCAGACACCTCTGCCTACGTCGGCCACTGGCACGATCTGCTCAGTAAGGCGGCAGAAAATGCCCTGATCGCCGAGCCCCCCTATTCGCAGATGGCTGCCGTCAGGATGCTTGAGCAGCAGTTCGCTCTGACCGGCTATCCTGCCAATTTCCACTATGCCAACTCCACGTCGGTGCGCCTGGCCTGCATCTACTCTACGGGCTTCGTCTACTGCAACCGTGGCGTCAACGGCATCGAGGGCTCACTCTCCACAGCTGCTGGCTTCTCTGTAGTGGCACCGCGAAGGGTGATCTGCGTCATCGGCGACCTGAGTTTCTTCTACGATCAGAATGCCCTGTGGAACCAGAATCTGCGCGGCAACTTGCGTATTCTGCTGCTCAACAACGGGCGTGGCGGCATCTTCGAGATGCTCACGGGCCTGGAGCGGAGCCCCGCCCGCTCGTTGCTCGTCGCTGCCGCCCACCGCACCTCTGCCGAGGGCATCTGCCGTCAGAACCATGTCACCTATCTCAAAGCAGAGAACATGCAGGAGTTACAGCAGGGCATCCATACCTTATTAAATAAAGAGAGCGACCGCCCCGTGCTGCTTGAAGTCTTCACCGATGCCCAGGCCGATGCCCAGGCTTTGAGAGACTATTACCACGAACAGCATTTTTGAGTCAGATTGATGGGCT
The DNA here is from genome assembly GCA_946548085.1 of uncultured Prevotella sp. Classification (GTDB taxonomy): domain Bacteria; phylum Bacteroidota; class Bacteroidia; order Bacteroidales; family Bacteroidaceae; genus Prevotella. The sequence goes on from CAMNPN010000057.1 coordinate 19,558, forward strand.
TGTTTATGCATACTCAGGAGGCAAAACTTAAAGTAACATCGTTGGGGGCGAGATTACGTTTCTCTTAGGCCAAGCCGTAATCTCTCTTAGAACAGCCAGCAAGATCTCTATGGCTTTTATAAAAAAGAGCGATACCTCACCTGCTGAAATACCTTTGTATAAAGGTGTTTCAAGTTGTTTGGTGAGGTGTGACAAATGAATACGAGCTGCGCGTGAAGCGAACGATTCTCCTCTAATATTTGAAGCTTGAGCCGCCGAGGAACTCGCGCATGATCGACGTAGGCGGAATCTCCTTATCGCTGATGGGCAGGAAGTAGTGAATGAACTTCAGTAGGCGATGGGCCTCGGCATACTCTGCGCAGTTCTTCGGCACGGAGGTGAGGATGATTTCAGCGTGAATCCTAAGCACGGCAAACTCGATGTTCAGGGCAGAGTTGAACATCACGTCGGCCGTCTCTTGATAGGGCGTGATCCACAGGTCTTCGGAGGCCAAGACGTTCTTCCACTGGGCGATAGTCTGCTGGGCGGTATAGGCTCCCTTGTTGTAGTCGCGGATGATGCGGCGCAGCAGGCGGTTATCGCGCGTGGGTATCCAGTTGTGGTCGTCGAGGGAGATGCTGGTGAGGGCAGAGATGAAGATCTTGTATTTCATCGAGTCGGGGATTTTCTTGGTGAGCAGTGGGTTGAGGGCATGGATGCCCTCGATGATGAGCACCGTGTCGCTGCCCAGCTTCAGCTTCTTGCCGTTGTACTCGCGCTTGCCTGTCACGAAGTTGTATTCGGGCACCTCGACGCGCTCGCCCTGCATCAGCCTGAGCAGGTGGTCTTCGAGCAGACGGTATTCCACGGTCTCGATGTTGTCGAAGTCGTAGTCGCCGTTGGGCAGCCGGGGGGTGTCGGCACGGTTCACGAAATAGTCGTCGGTGGAGAACGACACGGGCCTTAGCCCGCAGGCGAGTAACTGTACGGAGAGCCGTTTGCAGAAGGTGGTCTTGCCTGAGCTCGAGGGCCCCGTGATAAGCACCAGCCTGACGGGGTCGCTGTCGCGGTGGAAGCGGCGGTCGATCTCCTCGGCTATCTGTACGATCTTCTTCTCCTGAAGGGCCTCGCTCACCTGGATGAGCTCGGAGGCGTGTCCGCGCATCACAGCCTTGTTCACGTCGCCTGCGTTAGACAATCGCATGATGATGTCCCAGCGCGTCTTTTCGGCGAACATCTCGAAGGTCTTCGGCTGCGGAATCTTCTCGGCCAGTATCGAGGGGTTGTTCCAGTCTGGCACCCTGAGCAGCAGGCCGTCTTCGTAGCGCTCCAGCTCCCACACCGTCAGATAGCCTGCCGAGGGGAGCAGCGGGCCGTAATAGTAGTCGACGGTGTCGCCCAGTGTATAGTAGTCTGAGTAGATCTGTCCGCTGGTCTCCAGCAGTTTCACCTTATCCTGGAATCCGCGCTCGGCAAACACCCGTATGGCTTCTTCGTTGGTGGCCTCGGTGCGGCGGAAGGGCATGTCGAGGGCGATGATCTCCTGCATGCGGGTCCTGATGCGCTCCACGTCGGTATCGGTCACCTGTCGCCTCGCGCCCGTATCCTTCTCGCCCTTCTTGAAGTTGCAGTAGTATCCGCGGCAGAGTGAGTGCTCTATGAAGAGCTTCGAACCGGGAAACACGTCCTGGGTGGCCTTGTAAAGCACGAAACTTAGCGACCTGACGTACACTCTGTGGCCGGAGCCTTCGCGGGCATCGAGGAACTCTACGTCGCGGTTCTGGAAGAGCCTGAACTTCAGTCCCTCAGAGGTGTTGTTCACCCTGGCGGAGACCACGGGGAATGGCAGGCGTATGTCGTCGGCAAACGCCTGATATACCTCGAGTAGCGATACGCCCTCGGGGAAGCTCTTCGTCTGGTTGACGTTCTTGCAGCGGATCTGTAGCATAGCTTTGTTTTATTTTTTGTCTTTACTTGTTCTTGTTAACAGTTTACAATTTACAGATGATAACCTGGCAAGTCATTCATGCTGTAGAGTAAACCTCTGCCAATTAAAATAATCATCTGTAAACCGTAAACCATAAACTGTAACCCTTTTCACTGTTCGAGTTGCAAAGATAGGGCTTTAAAATGAATTATGCAAATAATTAAGGTGGTAATTCAAAAATTTGTGCTAACTTTGCAGCACAAATAAATAATTCGAGTTTCGCCTGATAGAGTAAATGTAGGAAGAAGTCTGCTCCCTCTATCTACGACTCAAGCGGCGCTTTTGAAAGTTAATACAAGTAATTATGGAACAGAGACAATGGAAAACTGTCCGGGAGTTTAAGGAGATCCTGTTTGAGGAGTATAATGGTATCGCGAAGATCACGATCAACCGTCCGCAGTATCGTAATGCCTTCACGCCGAAGACGACGTGGGAACTGAGTCAGGCGTTCGCCATGTGCCGGGAGATGCAGGAGGTGAGCGTGGTGCTGCTGACGGGCGCGATGAGTGAGGTGCCTGAGGGCAAGACACTGCGCGACGTGAAGCATGCCTTCTGCTCTGGTGGCGACATGCACGTAAAAGGCCGTGGCGGCTATGTGGACGACGAGGGCGTGCCCCGTCTGAGTGTGCTTGATGTGCAGATGCAGATACGCCGTCTGCCCAAGCCGGTGATCGCGATGGTGAACGGCTATGCCATTGGCGGGGGCCATGTGCTGCATCTGGTCTGCGACCTGACCATCGCCTCGGAGAATGCCATCTTCGGACAGACGGGGCCGAAGGTCGGCTCGTTTGATGCTGGCTTCGGCTCCAGTTATCTGGCCCGCATCGTCGGACAGAAGAAGGCGCGCGAGATATGGTTCCTCTGCCGTCAGTACACGGCCCGTGAGGCTGAGGCGATGGGGATGGTGAACAAGGTGGTGCCCATCGAGCAACTCGAAGATGAGTGCGTGGCGTGGGCCGAGGAGATGATGGAACGTTCGCCACTGGCACTGAGGATGATCAAGGCCGGCCTGAACGCGGAACTCGACGGACAGGCGGGTATCCAGGAACTGGCTGGCGATGCGACGATGCTCTACTATTTCCTCGACGAGGCGCAGGAGGGCGGCAAGGCCTTCCTCGAGAAACGCAAGCCTGACTTCAAGAAGTATCCGAAACTGCCATAAAGACATAAGGACATGCTCTTATGTCTAAAAACTTTATGTACTTATGTATAAAATAGAAAAACGGGTGCTCCACTTCAAGCAGCCGGCGGGCACGTCGAGGGGCGTGTATACGGAGAGGAAAGTATGGTATGTAACGCTGTCGGATGGCGACAGGAGGGGTGTGGGAGAATGTGCGCCACTGCCGGACCTGAGTTGCGACGCCATGAACGATGAGGCGTACGAGAAGATACTCCGTGAGAGGTGTGAGACGGTGTGCCGGACGGGAGAGATACCGTATGACGACCTGAGGGACTATCCGTCGATGCTCTTCGGAATTGAGACCGCATGGCTGAGTCTGAAGAATGGCGACAGGCTGTTCGACACTAAGTTCAGTCGGGGTGAGGTGGGGATTCCCATCAACGGACTGGTATGGATGGGCAACTACGATGAGATGCTGCAGCGCATGGAAGATAAACTTGACAAGGGCTTCCGTTGCGTGAAACTGAAGATCGGTGCCATCGGATTCGAACAGGAACTGGATCTGGTGAAGCGTATCCGTGAGCGCTTCTCTTTCCATGAGGTGGAACTGCGGCTGGATGCCAACGGGGCCTTCAAATATGAAGAGGCGCTGTATAAACTTGAACTCTTGTCGCAGTATGCCATCCACAGCATCGAGCAACCCATCAAGGCCGGACAGTGGGCATATATGGCAGAACTCTGCCGTGAGTCGCCCCTGCCAATCGCACTCGACGAAGAACTGATCGGTGTGAACGATCCGGAGATGAAGCGTCACATGCTGAACATCATCAAGCCCCGCTATATCATCCTGAAACCCTCGCTCCATGGTGGGATGATGGGATGCCGGGAGTGGATTGCTGCTGCCAAGGAGCAGGGCATCGGCTCATGGATCACCTCTGCCCTGGAGAGCAATATAGGTCTGAATGCCGTCGCACAGTTCGCCTCCGATGTCTATGGCGACCATATCCGGATGCCGCAAGGCCTTGGGACTGGACAGTTGTTTACGGATAATGTCGATATGGGATTAGACATAAGGGGAGATATGCTGTTCTTAGACAGAAGAACAATTTTAGACAGAAGAACTTTTTTTAGACAGAAGAACATAAGAACATAAGAATATAATATGGAAATATACAAAATAGAAGATGAGATTGTTCCTGTAGGAATAAAAAATATGTTCTTGTGTTATGTCTAAAAAACAACGCTGTTCTCAAGAATATAATATGGAAATATGCAAAATAGAAGATGAGATTGTTCCTGTAGGAATAAAAAATATGTTCTTATGTTCTTATGTCTAAAAAAACATCGATGTTCTTATGTCTTAAAATCTGTAGATGATGTCTTTAGTGGAGTTTTTGGAGGAATGGAATAGCGACAGTCCGTATGTCCATGTAAGGACGAGCGGGAGCACTGGGGAACCGAAGCCGATGAAGGTAGAGAAACGGCGGATGCTGGCCTCGGCACGGATTACGTGTGACTTCTTGGGTCTGAAGGAGGGAGATACGGCCCTGCTCTGTATGTCGCTCGACTATATCGCGGGAAAGATGATGGTGGTGCGGGCGATAGAGAGGGGGCTGAAGTTAGAGGTAGTCAAACCAAGCGGGCATCCGCTGGCTGAGACAAACGTCTGTCCCGTGTTTGCGGCAATGGTGCCGATGCAGGTATATAATTCGCTGCAAGTACCAGAGGAACGCGAGCGGTTGAAGATGATCAGACACTTGATTATCGGTGGGGGAGCCATCGACGAGGCCCTTGCACAAGAGTTGAAGGCGTTTCCCAATCATGTGTGGAGCACTTACGGCATGACGGAGACACTCTCGCACATCGCCCTCAGACGCTTGTCAGGGCCAGAGGCATCGGAGTGGTACACGCCGTTTCCGTCTGTCAGCATCAGCCTGAATGACGAGGGCTGCTTGGTGATTGATGCGCCGGAGGTCTGCGAGGAAAGGCTTGTTACGAATGACATGGCGGTGATACAGAGGGGACAGTCCTCCTGTGTCACTTTCAGGATTCTGGGTCGGAAGGATAACGTGATTTGCTCTGGCGGCATCAAGATACAGGCGGAGGAGGTGGAAAGGCTGCTTCGTCCACACCTGCGTAATCCTTATTTGATCTCCAAGCGCCCTGACCCGAAGTTTGGTGAGGCGGTAGTGCTGCTGACGGAAGGGGATACGGCATCAGCGAAGGAAGTCTGTGAGTCTGTGCTACAGCCGTATCAGCGGCCTAAGGCGTATGTCTCCGTCAGTCAGATTCCCCTGACAGAAACAGGAAAGCCTGCCCGAAGGCAGGCTGAACTATTAGCCAAGGTGTAGACACAGAGAAGGGAACAGTTTCCACCCTTGTGCAGAATTCATTTGCCCCACGAACCGATCCAGTAGTTGAGGTCGATGTCCTTGTAACTATCTGGTGCGATGCGCACGGTGGTGTTCACGTCCGTCTTTCCCAGCAGGAAACGGTCGATATAGGCCTCTACCTCAGGGAACTGCACCTCGGGCAGTTGGCAGTGGCCGTGGTTGGCGACGATGGAGTAGCCCACACGATCAGCGATACCGAACTGTTCCCACACCTTCATGGCACCATTCATCGAGACATAGGCCGAAGGGTCTGCCAACCAAACGAAATCGGGATTGCCCAACATCAGCAGGGCGCGCGGGCAGACCATTGCTGCCAGTTCATGGTGGTCGTGGGGCAGATAGGCCACATTCTCCTCGCCATAATTGTCGCGCAGACTCTCCTTGAACCAGTTGTAGTCTGTCTTATCCAGATTCTCCACCTGCTCGGCACCCGGCTGAATGTTCAGCCAGCGGGAGTAGCGCCAGTTAGCCACTCCGCCACCCCCAGGCTCCTGGGCGATGGTCAGAGCCACACGCTCGTCGAAGGCGCCGCAGAAGAGGGCCATCTTGCCGGCATAACTGCAGCCAGTCACGCCGATGTGCTTCGTATCAATCTTCGTCACCTCAGGACCTAACTGCTGCAGACCGTCGATGAGCCGGCTCAGTCCCCATGCCCACTCGCTGTAGGCACCATTGTCCTTGAGGTCGGGATAGAGGCGGTCGAAGTCGTAGTTGCCTCTTCCTGCGGGCTTACGTCCGAAGCGGGCACCAAACTGACTATAGTTGTTCACCTGCGACTCGCGGAAGGTCATTGTGGCGATGGGGCGGTTCTCGAAGAGACTCTTGGGCAGTGAGATGCCGCTGGTGCCGATCATGACGGGGTAGGGGGCCGTGCCCTTGGAAGGGTAGTTGATGAGGGCGCTGAGTTCGAGCGACTGTCCACCCACGGTGACGACGACCTTCAGTGTGTCGCCGTCCATGTGAGCCTTCACGGCCGAGGGGTCTACGGCGGGCTTCGTACCGATCTCGTAGTGCTGTATCTCTTTGGCAATCTCTCCGCGCCGCAGGCTCCAGTCCTTGAAGTCCGTCACGCGTCCGCTACCGTCCGACCATGCCAGGGGGTCGGGCAGGGTTTCCACTTTCGTGCCTTGTTCCTTCGTGGGCAGCACGGGGTTAGCTTTGATACCAGTGTTCTCCGTCTCATAGACGAGTGGCAGTTGTTGTGCCTGTGTGTAGGCACTTGTCAGCACGACTGCCGTCAGCATGAATAGTTTCTTCATATCTTCTTACGTTTAATTGTAATGGTCTCCTTCTCTCCTTTACTCCTGTCTCCTTCTCTCCTTTTAAAAGAGATAGGGCTACTCTCGCGAGCGACCCTATCTGCGATTAGTTAGTAACATGATTAGGTCAATTAAGTTGATTGGTCGTCCTTAGTGTCAGCACTCGCGGTAGAAGTCGAGCGCCTCGTATATATCTTCCTTCGTGGCGGTCTGGTTGATGCGTATGTCGCCGATACCGCCTAAGAGGGTGAAGTTTATCGTGCCAACCACGTTCTTCTTGTCGTGGGTCATCAGTTCCAGCAGGGTGGGGTAGTCGTCGCAGGTGATGCTCATCTTCCCGTAGTGCTCCTTGATGAACCTCACGGTCTGGTGCATCTTCTCCGAGGGGAATCCGGTCTTTATGGCGCTCAGGTAGAGCTCGCAGATGAGGCCGTATGCGACGGCATAGCCGTGGAGAATAGGGGCATTGTTGGAGAGGGCGAACGACTCGAAGGCGTGTCCTGCAGTATGTCCGAGGTTCAGCGCCTTGCGTATGCCCTGCTCCGTGGGGTCTTCGGTGACGATGCGCTGCTTCACTGCCACGCTCTCTGCCAGCATCTTTTTGAATGAAGAGTGACTCACACTTAATTCTTCATTGATGAGTTCCGCCCACATCTTCTCGTCGTTGATGAGTCCGTGCTTCAGCATCTCGGCATAGCCTGAGAGGATGTTCTTCGTGTCGAGCGTCTTCAGGAACGCGGTGTCGAGGATGACGGTGCTGGCATTGCTGAACACGCCGATCTCGTTCTTCAGTCCTCTGAAGTTGATGCCCGTCTTGCCGCCTACGCTGGCGTCGACCATCGCAAGCAGTGTCGTGGGGATGTTGATATAGTTGATGCCCCGCTTGAAAGTGGATGCGGCGAAGCCCCCCAGGTCGGTTACCATGCCACCGCCTATATTTATTAATAAGGAGTGACGGGTGCCGCCTCCCTTGCCCAGCTCCTCCCACACATGGGCCAGCGAGTCGAGCGTCTTATGGGTGTCGGTGGCGCCGATTACGATGGTCTGAGCGCCTTCTACGCAGTCCATGCCGCTGACGAGGGGCAAACAGCAGCGCTCCGTCGTCTCGTCGACGAGGATGAACGTGCGGTCGTGCTCACATTCAGCAACGGCTGTCGTGAGGGCCTGTGTCAGATTTCGTGAAATAACCACCTTTTGCGGATTCATCTTCTCGAGTTTATGGCTTGTCTTCTGTTGATGGTGCAAAGGTACGAATATTTTTCAGATTGACAAGGAGAAAAGCGTTTTTTTTTGCTTTCCGTTAAACTTTTACCCCTTTATTGCGTCAAAGAGGCATAAATTCACGATTATCAATGAAAAAAATTGGATTGCTGATTGTCGCCCTGCTGGTGACAGTCGTTTCATTCGCCCAGCGAACAGTGAGAGGTACCGTAGTAGAGCAGGATACTCAGGAAGCCGTTATTCAGGCTACCGCCGCCCTGCTCAAAGGTGAAAAGGTTGTTGCCAACGCTGTTACCAACACCAACGGAGGATTCACGATCAAGGCCCCAGAGGAAGGGTCGTACACCCTGCAGGTGACCTATGTGGGATTCAAGACCTATACAAAGAAGATCACCCTGAAAGACGGCAAGGACCACAATGCGGGCACCATCAAGCTCGAGCCCGATGCCATCATGCTGAAGGGAGCCACCGTCACGGCGCGCGCCCAGAAGGTGACGCTCAAGGCCGACACCTTTGTATATAATGCCAACGCCTTCCGCACGCCTGAGGGATCGGTGGCCGAAGAGCTGGTGCGCCGTCTGCCTGGCGCCGAGGTCAGCGATGATGGCAGCATCAAGATCAACGGCAAGCAGGTGAAGAAGATCCTCGTCGACGGTAAGGAGTTCATGACTGGCGACACGAAGACTGCCATGAAGAACCTGCCCACGAACATCATCGACCGCATCAAGGCCTACGACCAACAGAGTGACCTCGCCCGTGTGTCGGGCATCGAGGACGGTGAGGAGGAGACGGTGCTCGACTTCGGTATCAAGGCAGGCATGAACAGGGGCGTTATGCTCAATGCCGACCTCGCCGCTGGTACCAAGAGCCGCTATGCGGGCCGTGTCTTCGGTGGCGTGATGAAAAACGACATGAAGATGTTCCTCATGACCAATGCCAACAATACCAACGACATGGGCTTTCCCGGTGGTGGCGGTGGCGGACGCTTCGGCGGCGGGCGCCAGGGGCTGACGGCAAACAAGATGGTCGGCGTGAACATGAACTACGAGAAGACCGACAAGCTGAAGCTCGACGGTAGCGTGCGCTGGAACCACAGCGACGGCGATGTGTTCTCAAGGAGCTCGTCGGAGAATTTCTACAGTGGCACCACCTCGTCGTTTGGCAATAGCATGAGCCAGAACTTCTCCCGCTCCAACCAGTGGAATGCGCAGATGCGACTGGAGTGGCAGCCCGACTCGATGACGAACATCATGTTCCGGCCTAACGTGAGCTACAGCTCGAACGACGGTGAGAACAGCAGTGCCAGCGCCACCTTCGACAGCGACCCCTACGCCTACGACGCCGACCCGCTGACGAACTACAACAGTCTGACGAACATCCTGAAGAACTACAACCTGACCGACGGCATCAGCTATAGCGACTCGAAGAGTGCCCGTGGCATGCTGCAGTTCAACCGCCGGCTCAACAACTCCGGACGTAACATCACCCTGCGCCTGAACGCCAACTGGAGCGAGGGCACCAGCAAGTCGATGTCGAACAACTACATCTATCTCTTCACCAACCCCGACACGACGGTCACCAACCGCTATAACCTCACGCCGCAAGACAGCTGGGGCTATACCGCGCGGCTCACCTACAGCGAGCCCATCATGCGGCAGGTGTACCTGCAGTTCAGCTACAGCTATCAGTACAGTCACACCAAGAGCGACCGTGTCACCTACAGCCTCACCGATGTCGACTACTCCGACATCGTCCCCCGCTACCGCAACTGGGATTCCTACCTGCTGCGCCTCACCAATCCGCTCGACAGCTATGAGGACCAGCGGCTGAGCCGACTGTCGGAGTACAACAACTACAACCACACCGCCGAGGTGATGCTCCGCATCGTGCGCAAGGCCTACACCTTCAACGTGGGCTTCCAGGTGCTGCCCCAGAAGTCGCACTTCATCCAGGACTATCAGGGCGTGCATGCCGACACCACCCGCACGGTGACCAACTTCACGCCGACCCTCGACTTCCGCTGGAAGAAGTCGGCCACAGGCCAGCTGCGCTTCACCTACCGCGGCCGTAGCCAGCAGCCCTCAATGAGTGATCTGCTCGACATCGTCGACGACAGCAACCAGCTGCGTATCACGCGTGGTAACCCGGGACTGAAACCCTCGTTCACGCAGAACTTCCAACTCTTCTACAACGACTACTTCCAGAAGCACCAGCGCGCCGTGATGACCTTCCTGAACTTCTCGACGACGAGCAACTCGGTGGCCAACAAGTCGACCTATAACTCAGAGACCGGTGGTACAATCACCCGTCCGGAGAACGTCAACGGCAACTGGAACGGTAACATGGGCTTCATGTTCAACACTGCCGTCGACTCGGCAGCCTTCTTCAACGTGAACACCTTCACCAACCTGAGCTACAACCACAACGTGGGCTACGTGAGCATCAACAACGAGAGCGACTCGCAGAAGAGCGTCACCAACTCGCTCGGCATCGGTGAGCGCCTCTCGGCCAGCTACCGCAACGACTGGCTCGAGGTAGAGCTCAACGGCTCGCTCAACTACACCCGCTCGCGCAGTGAGCTGCAGCCTCTCAACGACCTCGACACCTGGCAGTTCTCCTATGGCGGCATGATCGGCGTGACGGCTCCCTGGGGCACGGCGCTCACCACGAACCTGAACATGCAGAGTCGTCGTGGCTATGCCGATGCCTCGATGAACACCAACGAACTGATCTGGAACGCCCAGGTGTCGCAGTCGTTCCTCAAGGGCAACGCCCTCACCATCTCGCTCCAGCTCTACGACATCCTCCACGAGCAGTCTACCTTCAGCCGCACCATCACGGCCCTGTCGCGCAACGATACCGAGTATAACGCCATCACGAGCTACGGCATGGTGCACGTCATCTACCGCCTGAACCTCTTCGGAGGCCGTGGGGCCTTCGGTGGCCCGGGCTTCGGCGGCGGTCGTGGCATGCGAGGCGGTCAGCGTGGCGGTTTTGGCGGCGGTCCACGTGGCGGAGGCTTCGGTGGCGGCTTCGGTGGCGGAGGCGGGCGCCGGTTCTAAGCCCGTCGGGTAGCAAATTGTTAGCAAAAATCAAGGATTTGTGTCACTTTGCAAAAATAATTCTAATTTTGCTTGCAGATATACAATATTATAGGTATCTTTGCAGGCAAAATTAGAATCAACTGTAAAAATGGGACAAGTAATCAAGCCCTTGCACTATGAGGCGCTTCTCAACATGAAGCAGACCGAGCAGGGCATCAAACTTATCAAGGATTTCTTTCAGCAGAACCTCTCCACCGAGCTACGTCTGCGCCGTGTCACTGCCCCCCTGTTCGTACTGAAGGGCCTGGGCATCAACGACGACCTCAACGGCGTGGAGCGGGCCGTCACCTTCCCCATCAAGGACCTGGGCGACGCGCAGGCCGAGGTGGTCCACTCGCTGGCCAAGTGGAAGCGGCTGTCGCTGGCCGAGTACCAGATAGAGCCGGGCTACGGCATCTATACCGACATGAACGCCATCCGTGCCGACGAGGAGCTCGACAACCTCCACTCGCTCTATGTCGACCAGTGGGACTGGGAGGCCGTCATCCGTCGTGAAGACCGCACCGTGGCCTTCCTCAAGGATATCGTCGAGCGCATCTATGCCGCCATCCGGCGCACGGAGTACCTCACGTGTGAGACCTATCCCCAGCTGAAGCCCTTCCTGCCAGAAAAGATCCACTTCATCCATGCCGAGGAGCTGCTGAAGATGTATCCCGACAAGACGCCCAAGGAGCGCGAGGATGCCATCTGCGAGGCTTACGGTGCCGTGTTCATCATCGGCATCGGCGGCAAGCTCTCCAACGGCGAGAAGCACGACGGCCGTGCCCCGGACTATGACGACTGGTCGACCGTTGCCGAGAACGGCCGTCAGGGGCTCAATGGCGATATCCTCATCTGGTATCCCATCCTGGGCCGCTCGTTCGAACTCTCGTCGATGGGCATCCGTGTCGACAAGGAGTCGCTGCTGCGCCAGTTGAAACTGGAGCATCAGGAGGAGCGCGAACGACTCTACTTCCACCAGCAGTTGCTCAACGACCGCCTGCCCCTGTCCATCGGTGGCGGTATCGGCCAGAGCCGGCTCTGCATGGTGCTGCTCCACAAGGGTCATATCGGCGAGATCCAGGCCTCTATCTGGCCCGACGACATGCGCCGTGAGTGCAAGGCCCTCGGCATGAACCTCATCTGATGTATATCGGCGAACTTATTTCCATCGGCGTGGCCTTCTCCTGGACGGCCACGGCGCTGTTGAGCGAGCTGGGCAGCAAGCGTCTGGGCAACCTGACGCTCAACGTGCTGCGCATGGCCCTCGCCCTGCTCTTCTCGATGGTGATGTTCTGGGTGGTCATGGGGTCGCCGTGGCCCTCGGGCGGCACGATCGAGGCTTACGGGTGGATGCTGCTCTCCGGACTCGTAGGCTATGTCATAGGCGACTTCTGTCTCTTCCAGTGCTATATCATCATCGGCTCGCGCTACGGACAGCTGTTCATGACGCTCGCACCGCTGGCGGCGGCCCTGACGGCGTGGATCGCGCTGGGGCAGCAGATGTCGGCGGTGAGCATCGTGGCGATGCTGGTCACCCTCTCGGGCATCGCCATCTCCGTCCTCGGCCGTGGCGAACACCGTCGGGTGTCGCTCAGCCTGCCCCTCAGCGGCGTGCTCTTCGCCGTGGCGGCAGCCGTCTGTCAGGGTGTCGGACTGGTGCTGAGTAAGATCGGCATGGACCGCTACGACGCGTCTTCCATCCCCGCCTGGCTGGTGCCCTTCAGTGCCAACTTCTTCCGTTGCGTGGCCGGCATCGTGGGCTTCTCCCTGCTGTTATACCTGCGCGAGGGCTTCAGTCCGCTGCGCGAAGCCCTTCACGACCGCAAGGGCATGTCTGTGGCCACCGCCACCACCATCTTCGGCCCCTTCGTCGGCGTAGGCTTCTCGCTGATGGCCGTCCAGTACACCAGTGCCGGCATCGCCTCCACGCTGATGGCCCTCACGCCCATCATTATCATCCTGCCGAGCTACTGGCTCTTCCGCCAGCGCATCACGTGGCGTGCCGTCGTCGGCGCCCTGATCTCCGTCGTCGGCGTCAGCCTCTTCTTCCTCGGCGGCTGATCGCGCTTCTCCTTCATCTTCTGCTTCTTCATTCTACGGATTTATTTTATTCTACGGATTATAGGATGATAGGAGATTTTTTCCAAGGAGAGATTTTTATTCTAAGGAGTTTAGGAGTTGAGGAGATTTATTTTCTCTGATGAAGACTCCTTTTCTCCTATTCTCCTTAGACAAAACACACACCTCTCCTTAGACAGGCAGTCGTCCTTGAAGGCGCGGATAGTCAGCTTCTTACCCTTCGTATTCTCAGGGCTGAAATTGATCTTGATGCCGTTGATTAGGTTGTCCGCGCCCTTGGCGTACCTGAAACGTCGCACCTCCCTCTCTGCGGAAGTCAACAAAATTTACCGATCCATCTGACAGCCATAAGCTGTCTTTTTTAGTGCTTTTCAGCCACTCAGACTTTCCTTAGCCCAAACCCGGAGTTTCCATAGCCTAAACTCCCACTTTCCTTAGCCCAAAGTCTGGGCTTGCTTTAGCTTCAGTTACAGGATATATTTAAACCCGTCAAAATGTAAAGACGTTTCATTTGTTGCCAAGCCTTACACTCACTATCTGGGACAATGGGACAATGGGACAACGGGACAAAGGACAAGTTTAAGAGACAAAATCAAGTCTAAGTTATATAATTATTAAATTATATATTATATATATTATAATATATATAATATATAAAATTTCTATAGTCCCTAATTATGCATGATGAGAACACCTTTTGTCCCGTTGTCCCTTTGTCCCATGTCCCGCTATATTGTGCAGCACACCGCTATACAGAGAGGGGTAACAAGTAGTATCGTTACCTTTCTTTTCGGGGATTGTGAGGGCAATGATAATTGACCTATCTTATTTAAACACGTGGAAAGTGAAAAATTTAGGCGGTAATTATGCGGAAATCCGATTTCTTTTTGTAATTTTGCACGCAAAACGTGCGAAAACGGGCTCTACCTCAGCATAAAGCATGCTTTCTGCGTTCGGTTTGCTCCGTTTTTGCGCTCAAATTTGCACTTTATATTTATAACGTTATAAGATTTAGAAATGGCTGAAACAAAGAAAATTAAGACCGCCTTGGTGTCGGTATTCCACAAGGACAGCCTCGACGAGCTCCTCAAGAAGCTGAACGAGGAGGGTGTGAAGTTCCTCTCAACGGGCGGAACGCAGAAGTTTATCGAGTCGCTGGGCTACGAGTGCCAGAAGGTGGAGGACGTGACGACCTATCCCTCGATCCTCGGCGGTCGTGTGAAGACGCTCCATCCGAAGGTGTTCGGAGGAATCCTGGGTCGTCGTGACAATGAGGGCGACCGTGAGCAGATGGCCCAGTACGAGATACCGGAGATCGACCTGGTGATCGTAGACCTGTACCCCTTCGAGCAGACCGTTGCCAGCGGTGCCTCCGAGGAGGATATCATCGAGAAGATCGACATCGGCGGCATCTCGCTGATACGTGCCGGTGCGAAGAATTTCAACGACGTGGTGATCGTGCCGTCGAAGGCAGAGTACGGCGTGCTGCTGGAGATCCTTCAGAAGCAGGGTGCCGAGACCACGAAGGAGCAGCGCCGCATGCTGGCCACCCGTGCCTTCGGTGTGAGCTCGCACTACGATACGGCCATACACTCTTGGTTTGAAAAGTAATTTTTAGTTTACAGTTGACGGTTTACAGTTTACAGATGATATGACTGGAGGCCGAAACTTCCGCTGAAGTAATCAACTGTAAACCGTAAACTGTAAACAGTAAACAAAAAAGAAGAATAGAATGGGATTTTTTAGTTTTGTCCAGGAGATAGCAATGGACCTGGGAACGGCCAACACGATCATTATCAGCGATGACAAGATCGTGGTAGACGAGCCTTCGGTGGTGGCGCTCGACCGTCGCACCGACAAGATGATCGCCGTAGGCAACGAGGCGAAGATGATGTATGAGAAGACGCATGATAATATACGTACCATCCGTCCGCTTCGTGACGGTGTGATTGCCGACTTCTCTGCCTGTGAGCAGATGATGCGCGGACTGATCAAGATGGTGCACACGGGCAGCCGCCTGTTCTCGCCCTCACTCCGTATGGTGATTGGCGTGCCTTCGGGCTCTACCGAGGTGGAGCTGCGCGCCGTGCGCGACTCTGCCGAGCATGCCGACGGCCGCGATGTGTATCTGATCTTCGAGCCTATGGCTGCTGCCATCGGTATCGGTATCGACGTGGAGGCCCCGGAGGGAAACATGATCGTAGACATCGGCGGCGGGTCGACGGAGATTGCCGTGATCTCGCTGGGCGGCATCGTGTCGAACAACTCTATCCGTACGGCTGGCGACGACCTGACGGCCGACATCCAGGAGTATATGTACCGCCAGCACAACGTGAAGGTGTCGGAGCGTATGGCTGAGCGCATCAAGATCAACGTGGGCTCGGCTCTGACCGACCTGGGCGACGAGGCTCCCGAGGACTTCGTGGTGCACGGCCCGAACCGCATCACGGCGCTGCCTATGGAGGTGCCCGTGTGCTATCAGGAGATAGCCCACTGCCTGGACAAGACGGTGTCGAAGATCGAGAACGCTGTGCTCTCCGCCCTGGAGAACACCCCGCCCGAGCTGTATGCCGACATCGTGCAGAATGGTATCTACCTGGCTGGTGGCGGTGCGCTGCTCAGAGGCCTCGACAAGCGCCTGACTGACAAGATGCACATCCCGTTCCACGTGCCTGAGGATCCCCTCCACAGCGTGGCCAAGGGCGCCGGCGTCGCACTGAAGAATATCGACCGCTTTAACTTCCTGATGAGATAACTGTTTACGGTTTACAGTTTACGATTTACGGTTTACGGTTTACAGTTTACGGTTGACGGTTTAAGATAGATGCGGAACCTGCTGGATTTCCTGAAAGAGTATTATCACTGGCTGCTATTCGTCGTTCTGGAAGTGGTCAGTGGTTTTCTGTTGCTTCAGTACAACAACTATCAGGCCAGCGTGTGGTTCTCGTCGGCGAACAGCATGATGGGCAAGGTGCTCGAGTGGTCGAGCCAGGCCACGAAGTTCATACACCAGTCGCAGGCCAACGAGCAGCTGACGATGCGCAATCTGCTGCTGGAGCAGCAGGTAGACATGCTGCGCCGCCGTTATGCTGAGCTTACCTACGACTCGACGGTGATGGAGCGCAACGAGACGAAGTTCCTGAGCCAGTACGACCTCATTCCCGCGAAGGTGATAGACAACTCGCTCGACAGCAAGGAGAACCTGATGACCATCGACAAAGGTCGTGCCGACGGTGTGACCGTCGACATGGGTGTGGCCTGCGGCCGAGGGGTCGTGGGTGTGGTCTACCTCGTGTCGGAGCATTACTCGGTGGTGATCCCCGTGCTTAACGCCTCGTCGTCGCGCATCAGCTGTGCCATCCGTAACCGCGGATATTTCGGCTACCTGCATTGGTATGGCGGTGACCCCTCGGTGGCTTACGTGGAGGACGTGCCGCGCCACGCGAAGTTCAAGCTCGGCGAGTGGGTGGTGACCAGCGGCTTCTCGTCGATATTCCCCTCGGGGGTGTCGGTGGGAAAGATTGAGCAGGTGTACAACTCGCGCGACGGGCTGTCGTACAAGCTGAAAATCCGCCTAAGCACCGACTTCTCCAGCCTGCGCGACGTGGTGGTAATCAGCGACAAGAGCATCGCCGAGCGGGCTGCACTGTTGCAGGCTGCCAGGGACTCGATCAACAAGATCAGTGGCGAGAGGTGAGAAAAATGAGTGTTAAGTAACATAGATTTGAGATGACGAATATTGTAGGCAGATCGGTGATGTTTGTGGTGTTGCTGCTGGCACAGGTGCTGGTGCTGAACCACGTGTGGCTGCTGGGTGTGGCCACCCCGATGCTGTATGCCTATTTCGCCATCACCTTCCCGCGTAATAGTGAGAAGGGACTGGTGCTCATCTGGTGCTTCTTCCTTGGACTGTTTATCGACATCTTCTCCAACACGCCCGGACTGGCTGCTGCCTCACTGACGCTTATCGGCATGGTGCAGACCTATCTGGTGGAGCTGTTCATCCCGCGCGACTCTGTGGAGAACCTCGAGGTGTCGGCCGCAACACTGGGGTGGGGGAAGTTCAGCACGCTGAGCGCCATGCTCACGGCACTCTTCTGCCTGGTGTTCTTCCTGCTGGAGGCCTTCAACTTCTTCGACTGGCAGCTGTGGCTGTTGCGCACGGTGTGCAGCACGGCCTTGACGATGGTGCTGATACTGGCTATAGAGAGCGTAAGGTCAAAGTGAAGAGATGAAGAAGTGAGAAGGTGAAGAGCTACGATCTGACATACAGGCGTTATGTGATTGGTGGGGTGGCCATCCTGATAGTGGTCGTCTATATCATCCGGCTGTTTATGCTGCAGATTACGAGCGACGACTATAAGAAGAGTGCCGACTCGAACGCCTTCCTGAAGAAAATCGAATACCCCTCGCGCGGCAACATGCTTGACCGCAAGGGTAAGTTGCTGGTGTTCAACCAGCCGTCGTATGACATCATGGTGGTGATGAACGAGATGCGCGACCGTCTCGACACGCTGGAGTTCTGCCAGACGCTCGGCATCACCCGCGACGACTTCGACCGCCGGATGGCGACGATGAAGGACCGCAACCGCAATCCTGGTTATTCGCGCTACACGCAGCAGCTGTTTATGAGTCAGCTCTCCGACAAGGACTTCAGCGTGTTTCAGGAGAAGATGTTTCGCTTCCCAGGCTTCTACGTTCAGAAGCGTAGCGTGAGACAATACACTTATAATATGGCAGCCCACCTGCTGGGCGACGTGGCAGAGGTGTCGCCGGCAGATATCGAGGCCGACGACTACTACCAGCCTGGCGACTATATCGGCAAGCTGGGTGTGGAGCGCCGCTACGAGGCCCAGCTGCGTGGTGAGAAGGGCATACAGATCCTGTTGCGCGACGCACATGGCCGTGTGCAAGGCCGTTACCGTAACGGTGCCCTCGACCATCGTGCCAAACCCGGCAAGAACCTCACCCTCGGCATCGACACCGACCTGCAACTGCTGGGCGAACGGCTGCTGGAAGGCAAGATCGGCAGCATCGTCGCCATCGAGCCCTCTACAGGCGAGGTGCTCTGCATGGTGTCGTCGCCATCCTACGACCCCCGCATGATGGTGGGCCGTCAGCGCTCAAAGAACCACCGCATGCTGTCGCAGGACGTGTGGAAGCCACTGCTGAACCGCAGTATCATGGGACAGTATCCGCCAGGATCGACCTTTAAGACGACACAGGGTCTGACCTTTTTGACTGAGGGCGTGATCACGCCCACGACACAGTATCCATGCAGTCACGGTTTCGTGTTCCGCGGCCTGCGTGTAGGCTGTCACGGCCACGGGTCGCCGCTGCCGCTGGTGCCCGCCCTGAGTACATCGTGCAACGGCTACTTCTGCTGGGGGCTATACCACATGCTCAACACGAACATCTCCAAGTATCATACGGTGCAGAACGCGATGAACACCTGGCGCGACTATATGGTCTCGATGGGATTCGGCTATCAGCTGGGCATCGACCTGCCGGGTGAGAAGCGCGGCATGATACCCAACGCACAGTTCTACGATAAAGCCTACAAAGGCTCGTGGAACGGACTGACGGTTATCTCCATCGCCATCGGACAGGGAGAGGTGAACGCCACACCGCTGCAGATTGCTAACCTCGGGGCCACCATCGCCAATCGTGGCTACTACTATGTGCCCCATGTGGTGAAGAAGGTGGAGGGCGAACCCCTCGACACGATGTTTACGCGCAAACACTATACGAAAGCTGCCCGCGAGGCCTATGACTACGTGGTGCAGGGCATGCGCGCCTCAGCAGTCGGGGGCACCTGCCACGAGCTGGCGAAATACGACTTCATGGCCTGCGGCAAGACGGGAACGGCGCAGAACAAAGGCCACGACCACTCGGTGTTCATGGGCTTTGCCCCTATGGACGAGCCGAAGATTGCCGTTGCCGTATATGTGGAGAACGGCGGATGGGGTGCCACCTATGGTGTGCCTATCGGCGGGCTGATTATGGAACAGTATCTCAAGGGCAAGCTCTCGGAGGCCTCGGAGGCAAGGGCGAAGATCATTCAGGAAAAACGAATCAACTATGGTACAGGCGACAGATAGACAAAGAAAGGGCGTGCTGCGCTCACTGGACTGGTGGACGATCCTGATCTACCTGGCCCTGCTCACCTTCGGGTGGGTGAGTGTCTGCGGTGCGAGCTACTCGTATGGCGACACCGACATCTTCAGCCTCGACACCCGCTCGGGCATGCAGATCGTGTGGATCGGGACATCGATCATCTTGGGCTTTGTGCTGCTGATGACCGACGACCGCTACTACGAGATGTTTGCCTTCATCATCTTCGGCGTGCTGCTCGTGCTGCTCTTTGCAACCATCTTCAACCCCCATACCATCAAGGGCTCCCGATCGTGGCTCGTGCTGGGACCACTGCGCCTGCAGCCTGCCGAGTTCGCAAAGTTCGCTACGGCCCTCGCCTTGGCGAAGCTCATGAGCATCTACGGCTACGACATACATAAGTGGAAGCACTTCGGTGCTGCGCTGGTCATCATCTTCGTGCCGATGATCTTCATCGTACTGCAGCACGAGACGGGCTCGGCGCTGGTGTACCTCTCCTTCTTCCTGATGCTCTACCGTGAGGGTATGCCCGGCAGCGTGCTTATGACGGGCGTGGCGATGGTGGTCTACTTCGTCGTGGGTATCCGCTATGCCGACGTGATGATGTGGTACACGCCCACCTCAGTGGGCCGTTTTGCGGTGCTGATGATGATCCTGCTGTTCTCGGCGGTCATGATATGGGTCTATTGTAAGGATCGTCAGCGGACGCTGCAGTTCGTGGGCGTCAGCATCGGAACGGCGCTGGTAGCAATGTTGTTCTCGCTCTTTGTCATCCCCTTCGACGTGTCGGTCATCCTGCTGATACTGTGTGTGCTGCTCATCGGCTATCTGTTGTGGATGTGGCTGTCTACGCGCTTCATCAACTACGTGTGGATAGCAGCGTTCACCTTGGGGTCGCTGGTGTTCTACAGCGGTGCCGACTATGTGCTCAACAACATGATGCAGCCCCACCAGCGGGTGCGTATCAACGTGCTGCTGGGTCTTGAGGAAGACCTGCGGGGCGCGGGTTACAATGTGCATCAGAGTGAGATTGCCATCGGTTCAGGCGGACTGGAGGGCAAGGGATTCCTGAATGGCACGCAGACGAAGTTGAAGTTCGTGCCTGAGCAGGATACCGACTTCATCTTCTGTACCGTCGGCGAGGAGGAGGGATTCTTAGGTTCTGCGAGTGTGCTGCTGCTCTTCCTGGCACTGATTCTGCGGCTCATCCATCTGGCCGAGCGACAGCCGCATGCCTTCGGGCGCATCTACGGCTACTGCGTGATGAGCATCTTCCTCTTTCATGTGTTTATCAATGTGGGAATGGTGCTGGGCCTCACCCCCGTGATAGGCATCCCGCTGCCGTTCTTCAGCTACGGCGGCTCGTCGCTATGGGGCTTCACCCTGCTCTTGTTTATCTTCCTACGCATCGATGCGGGGCGCAACTTAGTGCGCCAGTGAGAGGCGTAAGCCTACGTCGGTGACGCCTGGCATGAGCTCTCGCTTCATGTTGTGCGTCAGGCTGATGTGTATGGAGTCACCCTGCCGGAGGGTGAAGTCGCGTACGTGGAACTGGTATTGGAAGTAGCTGATGCCGTCGCCTTCGATGGCTCCTTCCTTGTCAATCAGCTGGCATACGATCACGTCGTGATGGTGCTCCTGCGAGGGATATACCGTCTCGTTCACTTCCATCGTCAGCTGCAGGAAGGGGTATGCCTTGTTTGTGCGCAGCTGGGCATCGAGGCTGTAGTCGCCATCGGTAGCCACAGGGCTGATGTCGAAGTGCAGCGTGTCGGTCTTATCCCATCCTGCCGAGGGGATATGGGCAAACTGATGGTATGCCACCTGCTGCTGACAGCCGTAGAGGATGAGCAGCGCCAGCACGACGAGCGTTACTAACGGCCTATTCAGCATGGTTGTTGTCGTTGGCGGCAGCGTTGTGGGGTTCGTTCTGACGGTTGGCGGGCTTCTTTTTCTTCTTTTTCTTCTTGGCCTTGTCGAAGCGGCTGATGTCGCCGCCAGCCAGGTCTACGTTGTGGGGCGTCTCTACAGGTTTGCTCTCCTTCTCCTCAAGGCTCAGGGGTTTCTCTCCGCGGCGGTTCATCGCGATGATCTCATGGGCATGACTGGCCGGGATGGTCTGCAGGTTGGCTGCGATGTTTTTGTCGGTGGAGTAGGTCACGAGTCCGGCAAGGATGTCGCTCTTGAAGAGATAGTAGTCGGCATCCTGTGTTTGCAGCACAGTATCGCGGTTGGGCATACGCTTGCTGGCCTCGATATATTCGTCAACCTCGTAGTTCAGGCAGCACTTCAGCTTGGCACACATGCCGGCGAGCTTCTGCGGGTTGAGCGAGATGTCCTGGAATCGGGCGGCGCTGGTGCTCACCGAGACGAAGTTCTTCATCCACGTGGCGCAGCAGAGCTCACGTCCGCAGGGGCCTGTGCCGCCGATGCGCCCTGCCTCCTGGCGGGCACCGATCTGCTTCATCTCGATGCGCACGTGGAAGGCAGCTGC
The DNA here is from genome assembly GCA_946548085.1 of uncultured Prevotella sp. Classification (GTDB taxonomy): domain Bacteria; phylum Bacteroidota; class Bacteroidia; order Bacteroidales; family Bacteroidaceae; genus Prevotella. The sequence goes on from CAMNPN010000057.1 coordinate 41,290, forward strand.
CAGGTCCTTGATGAGCTGGCGGAAGTCCACGCGCCCGTCGGCGATGTAGTAGAAGATGGCCTTGTTGCCGTCGCCTTGATACTCTACGTCGCCGATCTTCATGTCGAGCCCGAGGCCCTTGGCGATCTTTCGGCTCTCGATCATCGTGCTGTGCTCGCGGGCCTTGGCTTCGCGGAACTTGTCCATATCCGTCGTACGGGCGATGCGGTAGATGCGCTTGATGTCTTCTGTCGACTTCAGGTTTGCCTTCTTCAGCTGCAGTTTCACCAGTCGGCCGGTGAGGGTCACCACGCCGATATCGTGGCCGGGACTCGCCTCGACGGCCACCACGTCGCCTTTCTTCAGCTCCAGGTGGTTCACGTTGTGGTAGTAGCCCTTGCGGGTATGTTTGAACTGTACTTCCACGAGGTCGGTGGTGTCTACGTTGCCCGGCACGTCGGCCAGCCAGTCGTAGGTGTTCAGCTGTCTGTCCTGTCGGCCTACAGCCTGATGGCACAGACCTCTGTCACAGCCCACCATCACGGGTATTTCTTTTGTTTTCTCTGTCATATCTTTATTTTTTATTTATCAACTATAAACATCTCTTTTCCCTTTATTTCGGCAATAACAGCACGATGGTCTGCAGGGCGAAGTCGAAGAACACGATCTTCGCATTGGCATTCTGCCCGATGTCGCGCAGCGCCAGATTGGCCAGGTCGCTGATAGGTAGTATGTTGTTTTCGTTGATGAACCGGGCGAAGTTGTTGGCGAAGGCCTCCTCCTCCGACGTCATGTAGTTCAGGTCTTCTTCCTGGAAATTGTACACGAAGCTCTCGCGCGTCATCCTGAGGAAGTAGGTGAGCCATCGCCGCTGTTTCTCGCGCCCCATCGCTGCCATCTGCTCGCTCCATTTGCGCAGGTCCTTGATCTTTCGTTGGTAGGCCAGCCGCATCAGCGTCTTGTACATGTCGAGGAACAAGCCTTTCTCGGAGTCGGCCTGCAACTCCTCGACGGCGGCTATCCAGTTGCCGTTAGCCAGCCTTGCTATGCGCCGGGCAGCGTCTTCGTCGATGCCTCGCCGCTCGATGAGTGCCTGGCGGATAGACTCATTGTCGGTCTTCTTGATGTCGATACGCTGCACGCGGCTGCGGATGGTCTCCAGCAGTTTTTCGGGTTCTTCCGACACCATGATGAAGACGGTCTGCTGGGGTGGTTCCTCGATGAGTTTCAGCAGTTTGTTGGCGCACTCGATGTTCATGCGCTCCGGCAGCCAGATGATGCTCACCTTATAGCCTCCCTGGCTCGACTTGAGCGACAGTTTCTTCACGAGGTCGTCGCTCTCGCCGGCGGTGATGATGGCCTGTTGGTTCTCGCCGCCCATCGCCTCCATCCATGCCTCCATCGTGAAGTAGGGGCTCTGCATCACCAGTTCGTGCCATTCGCGTGCGAAATCGTCGCTCACGGGCTTGTAGTCGCTCTTCATCGACGGCAGTTTGATGGTGGGGTAGGTGAAATGGAGGTCGGGGTGCTCCAGCTTTTCGAGCATGGGGTTTTCTTGAGGAGGGAGGGTAGGGGAGTTAGGGTTATTAGGGCGATTTGGATTGAGCAGATAGCAGCCAAAGGCGATGGCCAGTGCCAGTTTGCCGCTGCCAACGGGGCCGCAGAGCATCAGGGCGTGGGGCAGACGGTCTTCGCTCACCATCTGCATCAGCCGTTCCTTGGCCTCCTGCTGTCCTATCACCTCACTCCAGGTCATTCTCTATTATAGCCGTTTCACGATCTCGCATACCGATTCCACCGCCGAGACGGTGTAGAAGTGTATGTTGTTCACGCCGTGGGCGTAGAGTTCCTTGCATTGCGCCACAGTCCACTCGATGCCCAGCAGGCGGGCGTCGTCGTCGGTCTTGCACTTCACGATCTCGCGGGCCAGCGGCTCGGGGATGTCGCAGTGGAATGTCTTCGGCACCACCGTCAGTTGCGAGAGTTTCGCCATCGGCTTGATGCCGGGGATGATGGGGATGGTGATACCCATCGCCCGCGCCTTGTCTACGAAGGTGAAGTATTTTTCGTTGTCGAAGAACAACTGGGTGACGGCATACTGTGCGCCCAGGTCTTGTTTCTCCTTCAGGTACTGCATGTCCATCTCGAGGTTCGGCGCCTCCTCATGCTTCTCGGGATAGCAGGCTACGCCGTAGTCGAACGCCTTTCCCGGCCGCTTGATGGGTGAGCCGTCGGCGAAGAACCCCTCGTTGAAGCGCCTCACCTGCCTGATCAGGTCGGTCGTGTGGGCATGACCGCCGGGCGTGGGCACGAAGCGGTTGTCTTCCTTCGCCTTGTCGCCGCGCAGCAGCAACAGGTCGTGGATGCCGAGGAACTGCAGGTCGAGCAGTTCGTACTCGATGTCCTCGATGGTGGTGCCGCTGCAGATCAGGTGGGGCTGCACGGGGATGTTGTACCGCTGCTGTATGGCGGCGGCGATGGCCACGGTGCCTGGGCGTCGGCGGATGCGCTGGCGCTCGTACTGGCCGTTCTCCAGTTCCCGATACACGAACTCCGAGTGGTGGGTGGTGATATTGATGTAGGCGGGATCAAAGTCGCGCAGTTTGTCGATGTCGGCAAACAGTCGCTCAGTACCCGTCCCTTTCAGCGGCGGCAGCACCTCGAACGAGAACCGCCTCGCCGTCTTATCTTGATGGATAAATCCAGTTACGCTCATAATTGGGTACAAAGGTACGAATAAGTGAGCGAAATACCAAATTTATTGGGAAATTTCCGTGCGGAGGTGCTATATTTAAAAATTATTGCTACCTTTGCAGCAGAAAAATGATAGACGTGAAGCAATTTTTGAAAGACTGGACCCTGCCCGTGGTCATTGCCGTGGGTACGGTGGTGTACCTCGTGTTCTACTGGGTGCCTTGGCTCGATGCCGCCGCCGACACGCTGGGCGAGGTCGTCGACACGGTGTTCCCCATGATGGTGTTCTGCACGCTGTTCTCCACCTTCTGCCGAATCGACTTCCACCAGATGCGCCCTCACCGCTGGCATGTCGGCGTGCTGCTGGCGCAGATGCTGCTTGTGGCGCTCAACGTGTGGATTATCTTCGGCGTCGAGGCCAGTCCTGAGCATAAGATCCTGTGGGAGAGCGTGCTCACCTGCATCATCGGCCCCACGGCGACGGCTGCCCCTGTGGTGACGGCGAAGATCGGTGGTAATATCAACACGGTGACGGCCTTCGTCGTCATCTCCTCCTTCGCCTCGGCTCTGATGATTCCCGCGGTGTTCCCCCTGCTGGAGCGCGGGGCGGGACTGAACTTCTGGACGGCCTTCATCATCATCCTCGAGAAACTGGCGATGGTGCTGATAGCCCCGCTGCTGCTGGGATGGTTCATGCAGCACTATGCCAAACGGGCCTGTGCGTGGATCGTCTCCATCCCCGACCTCTCGTTCTATCTCTGGGCAGTCCAACTCAGCATCACCTCTGGCGTCACCGTGCGCAATATCGTCCACAGCGATGCCGGGCTGCCTCTCTTGCTCACCATCGCCACGCTGAGCCTTGTGCTCTGTTTCTCCCTCTTCCTCATCGGACGGAGGATTGGCCGTCACCTGGGTGACGAGATCGACGGCGGACAGGCGCTCTTCCAGAAGAACACGGCCCTCTCCATCTGGGTGGCCTACACCTATCTCAATCCCGTGGCGTCTGTCGGTGCGGGCTGTTACGTGCTCTGGCAGAACATCGTCAACTCGGTCGAACTCTGGGAGTACCGCAGGAAGACGGGTGCAAAAAAAATCCAATCATGATTAAACCTTTCGCAACGTGTTGCGTCAGATAGCGTAGTATATCTAACTTAATTAATCACTTAAAAATTACAGACAACAATGAAAAAGTTAATGATGATGGTGGCCATGATGGCCGTAACGCTGGCCATGCAGGCACAGGCAAAGTTCCACGACGTAGAGCTCAACGAGGCCAAGGGAGCCGTGAAGTGTATCAAGAGCAATCAGATGGGACAGGACATTGTGATCAACTTCACCCCCGAGGGCAAGATGTCGCAGCAGGGCATGAGCGATGCCAAATACGATGCCGACGGCTACCTGCAGAGTGCCAAGATGGAGATGATGGGCAATCAGATTGATATCTCATACGTGTGGGAGAACGGTCGCGTGATTGGTCAGAAGATGGTTACGGGCATGGGTGCCATAGAGGCAAAGCGCACGTTTAATGATGACGGCACAACAAAGGCTAATGTCATGGATATGGGAGGAAATCAGATGGAGATGCCGTTCACGAACTACAAGTTCGACGAGAAAGGCAATTGGATCAGCCGTACCACCGAGATGATGGGCCAGACGGTGGAGCAGACTCGCACCATCGAGTACTACGAGTAAACGTGTTATAGACAGTGTGATTTATTAAAATCAGCGGAGCCGCCAGGCCCCGCTGATTCTTTTATATAGAACTCAATGTCGTTAATTCTTGAAATTCGTGGTCAGAAAGACATTATTTCTTCACCTTGTAGATGCGGAAGGTCTTTGCACCGAGATCGTCGGTGATGGTAGAGGCCTTCTTGCCTGGGGTGACGGCGATGGTAGCGGCCTGCGGGATGATCTTCTCAGGCAGGTCGAGCGTGTTCTCGTCGTCCATGGCGTCGCTGTGGAGGGTGATAGTCTTGGCCTCGGTAGCACCGCTGACACCCTGCAGGTTCAGCGTGACAGACTGTGTGGCGTCGCTGGTGTTCACCACCTTGATGATGACCTCACCCGTCTGGCTGTCGTAGACGCTGGAGGCGAAGAGGCCGTCTTGTCCGGGCTGTCCGGCTACGGGCTGCTTCTGCATGGTGAGCGGCAGCACGTTGGTGCCCTTGTTCATGGCGAAGAGTTGCTGCACGTAGTAACTGACGGACTTGAAGGAGCGGAGGTTGTCGAACCAGATGGCATCGGGGCGCCACTGCCAGCCCTCGACGTGGGCGAAGAGGGGAGCGTAGGTGGCCATGTGGACGATGTCGGCATTGCGCTCGATGCCCGTCATGTGAGCGGCCTCATAGAGTGAGGTCTCGAAGTGGTTCCACTTCTTGCCCTTTCCGTGGCAGGCATACTCGCCGGCAAACACACGGGGACCCTTGCGGTCGTAGGAGTCGTAGCGCAGGCCGTGGGAGAGGAACCACTCCTCGTTGCGGTAGTAGTGCTCGTCGTAGAGGTCTACCTTCAGCTGCTTCATGCGGGGCTGCAGCAGGTCGAAGTCCCAGCCCTCGCTGTTCGGGCCTGTGGTGCCGATGAGTTTCAGTGCAGGATACTTGGCGCGGAGGGCATCGCTGAACTTCTTCAGACGCTCGGTGAACACAGGGCCGAAGCCGCCGTGGGCCTCGTCGTAGTCCCACTGCTCGTTGCCCACGCCGAGGTACTTCAGGTTGAAGGGTTCGGGGTGGCCCATGTCTGCGCGCACCTTACCCCACTTCGAGTCAACGGGGCCGTTGGCAAACTCCACGAGGTCGAGGGCATCCTGGATATAGTCGTCGAGGTCGTCGAGGGCTACGTGTACACCTTTCTTTGTGGGATCAGGATTCTGGAACTGGCAGGCGAGTCCGCACGAGATGACGGGCAGGGGCTCGCAGCCGAAGTCCTCGCAGAGTTGGAAGAACTCGAAGAATCCGAGGCCGTAGCTCTGGAAGTAGTCGGGATAGAAACGGTGGCCGAAGGTGTAGTGCCAGCGGTTCTCGTTGAGTGGGCGGTTCTCGACGGGGCCTACCGAGTTCTTCCACTGGTAGCGGCTCTCGAGGTCAGTGCCCTCAACGATGCAGCCGCCGGGGAATCGGAACACGCCGGGGTGCATGTCGGCCAGAGCCTGAGCCAGGTCGCGGCGCATGCCGTTCTCACGACCCTTCCAGGTGTCGGTGGGGAAGAGGGAGATATGCTCCACGTCAGTCGTGGCCTTGTCGCCCATGAGGAAGATGCGGAGGGCACCCTTCGGCTCGGTGATGGGTGACTTGAGCGTGGCGGTGTATTTCTTCCACTCCTTGCCGCTGATCTCGACGTTGACGGTGGCGAAGCGCTGGTCCTCGCCCATCGTATCATTGTCGACGAAACTCACCTCCAGCGTAGACTTGCCGCCCTCGGGGCAGCGGGCCCAGAGTGAGAAGCGGTAGGTGGCGTCCTTCTTGGTGGCGATGCCGAAGAAGCCCTCGTTCTCCAGACCGGTGAACTTGTCGTTATGGCCAGCGTATTTCAGTCGCACGTAGTGGGGGTTGCGCTCGAAGGGTCCGTCGTCCTCCACCTCGAAGTTACCGAAGGCGCGCCAGCCCATGAGGCGCTCAGGGAACTCGAACGAGCGGTTCTTCACCATCTCGGCATAGAGGCCGCCGTCGGCAGCGTAGTTGATATCCTCGAAGAAGATGCCGTACATCGTGGGCTGTACGGGGGCCCCAGGTTTCTTCGTGTTCACGTCCATGACGTGCGTCTGTGCCGTCGCCGTGAGGCTGGCGGCAAGCAGAAAGAGTGTTGTCAGTTTTCTCATAATTATTATAATAGTAGTATATGATAAGTCGTATTGGCTACAAAATTACATAAAATAAGCGACATAATGAAACATTATATAAATTTTTAACTTATTCATCCGAAAATGTTTGGTAGTTTCAGGGAAAAGTGCTATTTTTGCAGAGATTTTCAATCAGTAGATGATGACGGATATACACAAGACTTTCGGAGGCTGCAATCAGCTTCGCACTTGACTTGTCGACGATATTAAATGATTAAATACATAAAATTATGAACCAACAAACAGAACAGGGTAGCAGAGCCTACCTCATTTCAATCGTGATGGTCGCCGTGCTGGGCGGCTTGCTCTTCGGATATGACACGGCAGTCATCTCTGGTGCAGAGAAGGGATTACAGGCATTCTTCATGGAGGCCAAGGATTTTGCCTATACCGACGGATGGCACGGATTCACGTCGGCATCGGCACTCATCGGCTGTATCATCGGATCGGCCATCTCTGGACTGCTGGCCACAAACCTCGGACGTAAGAAGTCGCTGATCATCGCCGGACTGCTGTTCTTTATCTCTGCCCTCGGATCGATGGAGCCTGAGTTCATGTTCTTTGAACATGGCACACCGACTTACTCGCTGCTCATCATGTTCAACTTCTATCGTGTGATCGGCGGTATTGGAGTAGGTCTGGCTTCGGCCATCTGCCCGATGTACATCGGCGAGGTGGCGCCTTCTAATATAAGAGGTATGCTCGTCTCGTGGAACCAGTTCGCCATCATCTTCGGTCAGTTGGTGGTCTACTTTGTGAACTTCTTCATCCTGGGCGACCACATCCAGCCGCTGGTGGAGGAGATGGGTAAGGGCCTGGCCGCCATCAACCCCGCTGCACAGTGGACGGTGACCACAGGCTGGCGCTATATGTTCGGTTCGGAGGCTGTGCCCGCAGGACTCTTTGCCCTGCTCATCTGCTTCGTGCCAGAGACACCGCGCTACCTCGTGAGCATCGGTGAGGACAAGAAGGCTGAGGGTATCCTGGCCAAGATCAACGGCAGCCTGAAGGCCCAGCAGATCCTGCAGGATATCAAGGACACGATGGTAGTGAAGACGGAGAAACTGATGACCTACGGTGCGATGTGTATCTTCATCGGCATCATGCTCAGCGTGTTCCAGCAGGCTGTGGGCATCAACGCCGTGCTCTACTACGCACCGCGTATCTTCGGTGACATGGGTATGGACGACCCGATGATGCTGACGGTCTTCATGGGTATCATCAATATCTCGTTCACACTGGTGGCTGTGTTCACCGTCGAGAAGTGGGGCCGTAAACCGTTGCTCATCAGTGGCTCGTTAGGTATGGCTCTTGGTGCTTTTGGCGTGGCTATGACCTTCGGAAACGACAGTCTCGCACTCGTGACGGCAGCCTCGCTGCTTATCTACAGCGCCTCGTTCATGTTCTCATGGGGCCCCATCACCTGGGTGCTCATCGCCGAGGTGTTCCCCAACACCATCCGCGGTGCTGCCGTCGCCATCGCTGTGGCCTTCCAGTGGATCTCGAACTTCATCGTCAGCTCGTCGTTCGTGCCGATGTTCAACATGCACCTCACCGAGGGCGACCACTTCGGCCATTGGTTCACCTATGGTCTCTATGGCATCATCTGCGTAGTGGCAGCCCTGTTTGTATGGCGCCTCGTGCCTGAGACCAAGGGCAAGACGCTCGAGGATATGAGCAAGATGTGGAAAGACAGAATGGGGAAAAAGTGAGGGATTGGTTTACAGTTGACGGTTTACAGTTTACAGATGATATGACTGTAGGCCGATATACCCGCAAAGGTAATCAGCTGTAAACTGTAAACTGTAAACAAAATTAAAAGGATATGAAGAAGATTTTGATTGCAGAAGACAATGACAGCAACTACATCCTGATGACGTACATCCTGAAGAAGTACTATCAGTTTGAACGTGCCAAGAATGGCAAGGAGGCTGTCGAGATGGCGGAGAAGAATGAGTATGACATCGTGTTGATGGACATTAAGATGCCCGTCATGGACGGTCTGGAAGCTACCAAGGGCATCAAGGCGATCCGTCCCGACTTGCCTGTAGTGGCGCTGACGGCCAACGCCTTTGACAGCGACCGCCAGCTGGCGATGGAGGCAGGATGTGACGATTTCCTCTCCAAGCCGGTGAGCAGCGACCTCTGTCTGCAGACGATCAAGAGGCTTATAGGGGTGTAAGGTGCTGGTAGCTGCCGACTACGAGTCAGGCCAGTTCAAGTTCGAAATCCTGCCATAGTTTCTCTATGGCGGGATTTTCTTTGATCAGCGCCTCAAACTGTTCGCGGCGGGTGAGGAGCCTCGGACGGTCTGACTGTTCTGCCACAGTAATCTCAAGGGTGATGCCTGTATTGTGTAAGGCGTTGATGAGGGTCTTCACAATGCGGCCCTTGAAGTCCTCCATTTGTTGCAGGATGAGCGTGTTGTCGACCACCACCTTTACCTTTGGGAAATCGGTGATGACAGGATTCATGTTTTTCATGCGTGTGGCGATGCCACTGAACTCCTGAGGCATGCGGTTACACATCGACATCCATTGCAGCTCGAGTTCATCCTGGGTGAAGGTGGCGTCGGTCTGCTCTGGTCTGTTGGTGCTGTCGGTGCCGGGGAGAATGCTCATCTTAGAGCTCTTGTTCTTCTGGCGGAGCGTGCCCCAGGAGAATCCGATGTTATCGAGCTTGACGCCGGCCTTTGGGGGAGTGCCGGCCGGAGAATGCTGAGTAGCCTGCGTATTCAGAGTAGTTGGAGCACTCTGAGAAGTCTGATTGTTCTGACTGGTTTTAGACACAACAGTCTTAGCCTGGGCTACCTGCGGGGCCACTTTCTTGGGCTGCGACTGTCGTATCAGTTGCTTAAACAGGGATTTTAATCTTCTGGGGCGACGCCCCGCGCTGGCTTCATCGTCGGGCTGTGTGATCTGCGCAATCTCGATGAGGGTGAGCTCTACGAGCAGCCGCTTGTTGCCCGACTGGCGGTAGTTGATGTCGCACTGGTTCATCAGCTTCAGTGCCTGGTACAGGAAGCGTGTCTCGCACTTCTTGGCCTGTTCGGCGTAGCGCTGGCGCTGCTGGTCGCTCACCTCGAGCAGGGGAAGCGTCTGCGGGTCTTTCGCCATCATCACGTTCCTCACGTGTTTGGCCAGCCCCTGAATGAGCAGTCCGCCGTCGAAACCTTTGTTGATGATATTGTTCAGCAGCACCATAATCTCGCTTACCTTATTAATGATCGCGTAGTCGATGATCTGGAAGTAGTTCTCGGAGTCGAGCACGTTCAGGTCCTCGATGACTTTCTCGTAGGTGATGTTCCCCTGACAGAACGAGGCTGCCTGGTCGAAGATGGAAAGAGCGTCGCGCATACCGCCGTCGGCCTTTTCGGCGATGACGGCGAGGGCCTGCTCCTCGTAGGTGATGCCCTCCTGCTCGGCCACATGCTTCAGGTGGTCGACGGTGTTGCGGATGGTCATCCGCTCGAAGTCGTAGATCTGACAACGGCTGAGGATTGTGGGCAGTATCTTGTGCTTCTCTGTTGTGGCGAGGATGAAGATGACGTGTGCCGGCGGCTCCTCGAGTGTCTTGAGGAAGGCATTGAAGGCGGCTGTCGAGAGCATGTGCACCTCGTCGATGATGAACACCTTGTAACGACCTAACTGCGGCGGGATGCGCGTCTGCTCCATCAGCGTCTTGATGTGCTCCACACTATTGTTCGAGGCAGCGTCAAGCTCGAAGATGTTCAGAGAGCGTTGCTCGTTGAACGACTGGCACGACTCACACTCGTTGCACGCCTCGCCATCGTCCGTAGGATTCTGGCAGTTGATGGCCTTGGCGAAGATTCGGGCACAGGTGGTCTTACCGACGCCGCGCGGTCCGCAGAAGAGGTAGGCGTGAGCCAGCTTGCCGCTCTTCACCGCATTCTTCAGCGTCGTGGTCAGCGCTTCCTGTCCCACGACGGTGTCGAAGGTCATCGGGCGGTATTTCCTGGCTGATACGATGTATTCCATATTTGTTATCGATAAATTGTGGTGCAAAGATACAACTTTTAGAGGAGTTAAAGGAGTGAAAGACGTTAAAGGGAGTTAAAAGGCGCAACAATCTCTCCACTCTCCTCTCACCTCTCACCTCTTTTTATTATCTTTGCAGGCAAATAGCAGGGATATGAAGTTTGTCGAAAGCATCAAGAAGCATTTGATCCTCATTTGGAGGTCGCAGGCGCTGAAGTATATAGTGGTCTGTGTGGCAGGTGTGCTCATCGTGGGGTTCCTCGATGAGAATAGTTTATGGAGTCACATGAAGAACCGTCAGCGTATCAGTGAGCTGATGGAGGAGAAGGACCGCTATAATGCCATCTTCGAGCGCGACAAGGCTCAGATCCGTGAGCTCGACCGCAATCCGAAGGCGATGGAGAAGATTGCGCGTGAACGTTATTTCATGAAGGCTGACGACGAGGATATCTTCGTGCTGAGCGATGATGAACGTGACTCAAAAATCCTGACAGACAATGCGGCAGCTCAATAAGACGCAGAACGCCATCTTCCTCATCGGGGCCCTGTTGATGGTGGTAGGAGCGGGGGCCAGCGTGCTGGCATGGAAGCTGGCACCCTATGTGTTCGCCCTGGGAGCACTCGCCTTCACCTCGATGCAGTTCCTGCAGCGCTATGAGGGGTCGAACTTCGTTATCCGGCGTCTTCGCCGCATGATGCTGCTTAGCGATTTCCTCTTCCTGCTCTCCGCCCTGTTGATGTTTGCGAGCATGGGGAACGTGTTCGGACTGAGTCATATCGACTATATTACCTATATATATAATAAATGGGTGCTTACGCTGCTCATCGCGGCTGTCCTCCAACTCTATTCCACGCACCGAATTGACAACGAGTTGGCCAAAGAAACAAATTCTTCTTCAAAAAAACTATAAAAGTTTGCGCATTTGTTTTAAAATGCGCAAATTTATTTTTCTACCTCCGTATATCTTTGTATTTTTGCGCCACGAAACAATACTGATTTTATGAATAAGATCATATACATATTTTTTATCATGGCCGTCCTGATGTCTTGTGCCGAGTCTTACACGATACAAGGCTCGTCGTCTGTATCTTCACTCGATGGTAGCAAGCTCTACCTGAAGACTGTGAAGGATCAGGAACTGAAGAACATGGACTCTTGCGACGTGGTACATGGTAAGTTCCGCTTTACGGGTCTGCTCGACACCATCAGACTGGCATCGCTCTACATGGACGATCAGTCGCTGGCAATGCCTGTCGTCGTGGAGAGCGGTGAGATTGAGATCCATATCGACAACACGGGCCGCAGCGTCACAGGATCGCCCCTGAACGAGAAACTGTACCAGTTTATCAAGCGCCACGACCAGATCGACAACGAGATGAACGAGCTCTCGCACAAGCAGAGTCAGATGCTGCTTGAAGGCATCGACGAGAATGTCATCAACCGTCAGCTCTCTGCAGAGGCGGCCCGCCTGGCACAGCAGGAAGACTCGCTGGTGACGAACTTCATCGTAGAAAACTTCGACAACGTGCTGGGACCTGGCGTCTTTATGATGATGACCAGCAGCTATCCCTATCCCGTGCTGACAGCGCAGATAGAGGATATCATGAGCAAGGCCTCGAAGAAATTCAAGGATGATCCCTATGTTAAGGAGTACTATCGGACAGCCAATGAGATTCAGGCACGACAGAACGGACTCGTCGACGACAATCCTGTAGGGCAGACAGCTCAACAGCCGCCAGTGACGAATCCTGAGACTGCCGTCGACACAACGGGCTCCGCCCAACTGCCGTCACTCAGCCTTCCGCAGAAATGACGACGCTGATAAAAGGGGGGACGCTTGTCAACGAGGGCAGGACATTCAATGGCTCGCTGGTCGTTGAGAATGAAAAAATCACTCATATTATAGAATCGGGGGGACAGGTCAGTGATGGGGTAGGAACCCATGATCAGGCGACCTGCCCCCCTGATTCTGTTTTCGACGAGGTCATCGACGCTTCGGGCTGTTTCGTGCTGCCAGGTGTCATCGACGACCATGTGCATTTCCGCGAACCTGGCCTGACGGAGAAGGCCGATATCGACACAGAGAGCCGTGCCGCTGCTGCCGGGGGCGTGACGACTTTCTTCGACATGCCTAACACGGTGCCGCAGACCACCACGCTGGAGGCTTTGGAAGAGAAGTTCGCACGCGCTGCTGAGAAGAGTCACGTGAACTACAGTTTCTTCTTTGGCGCCACAAACGATAATGCCGGACTGTTCCCACAACTCGATCCCCATCGCATCCCAGGCATCAAACTCTTCATGGGCTCGTCGACAGGCAACATGCTCGTCGACCGCCGTGAGGCCTTGGATCGCATCTTCGCTACGGCACCCCTGCCGATTATGACCCATTGTGAGGATACAGACATCATCAACCGCAATATGGCAGAGGCCAGGGCGAAGTATGGCGACGACCCGAAGGTGACCCTCCATCCGATTATCCGCAGTGAGGAGGCTTGCTACGAGAGCACACGCCTTGCCGTCGAACTGGCCGTCAAGCATCATGCCCGTCTGCACATCGCCCACCTCACCACCGCCAAGGAGCTCTCGCTGATTCCCAATAGTCAAACCTCTCTCCACACGCCACCCTCCACCCTCCACGAAAAACCCTCCACACTCCACGAAACCATCACCGCCGAGGCTACCGTCTCTCACCTCTATTTCTATGATCGCGACTATCATTCGCTGGGCACTCGTATCAAGTGCAATCCTGCCATCAAGACAGAGCGCGATCGTGATGCGCTGCGGGAGGCGCTCTGCGACGGACGGATAGCCGTCATCGGCACAGACCATGCACCCCATCTGCTCTCCCAGAAAGAGGGAGGCTGCGCCCGCGCTGCCAGTGGCATGCCGATGATACAGTTCTCGCTCGTCACGATGCTCGAACTCGTAGACCAGGGCGTGCTGTCGCTCGAGCGCCTCGTCGAGCTGATGTGTCACAATCCGGCACGCCTCTTTGAAGTGCGCCAACGGGGCTTCCTCCGTGAGGGATATCAAGCAGACATCGTCCTTGTGCGTCCAAACTGTGGATGGACGGTGACCCGTGATCTTATTCAGAGCCGTTGCGGCTGGAGCCCGATGGAGGGCCACATGTACCTCTGGCGTGTTGAGCGCACCCTCTGCAACGGTCATACCGTCTATGAAAAGGGTAGGGTAGACACCTCTTATATCGGCCAACCTGTCAGTTTCCGATGAAACTCACCTATGACATCTCTGCGCTCAGACCCTATATCAACTGGGCTTATTTCTTCTTTGCCTGGCAAGTGAAGGAGCAGACAGAGCGCGACCGTCTGCAACGGGAGGCAGAGAACTTGTTGGATCAGTTAGAAGGCAGCTATCATGCCTATGGTCTCTTCGAACTCTTCGATGCATACAGCGATGGCGATGATATCGTGGTTTTCAGAGGTGAGAGAACACCTCAGTCGCAGGAAAAGATTGCGCGGATTCCCTGTCTGCGCCAGCAGCAGGGCAATCCTCCTTATCTATGTCTCTCCGACTTCCTCATTCCGCTGCCCCCGATCAATTCTCGCCCCACATTCCACACTCCTCCCTCCTCGAAGAGTTCTCCCTCCTCGACGATCGGTATCTTCGCCACTTCCGTCGACATCGGCCTTGAAACGGATTTCGATGCCGATCCTTATCAGAAGATGATGGCGCAACTTCTTGCTGACCGTCTCGCTGAGGCGGCTGCTGAGCGGATGCACGAACAAGTGCGGAAGGAATACTGGGGCTATGCGAAGGATGAACATCTCGCCATCCCCGACATGCTCGTGGAGAAATTCCAGGGCATCCGTCCTGCCGTTGGCTATCCCTCGCTGCCTGACACCAGCCTGAACTTCGTGCTCGACGATCTGCTGGGCATGAAGCAGATCGGCATCCGCCTCACCGAGAGTGGAGCCATGAAGCCCCACGCCAGTGTCTCCGGTATGATGTTTGCCCATCCTCAGGCCAGGTATTTCTCCATCGGCAAGATCGGCGAAGACCAACTCCGCGACTATGCCCGTCGCCGCGGCCTCCCCATCGAACTCTGCCGCAAGTTCCTCGCTGGTAACATTTGAATTCTTTTTTTCTTCCATTTTTTTTAATATAACGTCACTTTGCTGTCTAAGTGTCTGTAAAACACGTGTTTAGTCGGTGATGTTATGTGTTTTCAAACGTCACCATAACGTCACTTTTGTCTGAAAATGGCATTAAAATATGCTTAGATTGCTATTAACCAATTGAAAACAAGGCAGTTGTAAACCGTAATAATGCCTCAAACTGACAGTTTAGATAGGGTAAACTGTCAGTTTAGACTGGGTAAACTGTTAGTTTGCCCTATCTAAACAAGTACAAACTGCTATCCTAAGCAAGAGCCATTGACGTTGAAATATGCCGAAATCGGTATGAAAGTGATGTTATGGTGATATTATATAAGGCTTATCATCACCTATTATCATCTTGATTATCAGTTTGTTAATGCTAAAAGTGACGTTATTGACTACTTTTTATAACATTTTTCTTTAGATTTTTACTTGCACATTTCGGAGAATTTTCGTACCTTTGCAGGCATATTAACAGAACCTATTTATTAATAGTAGAATAACGGCTATGGCACCAAGAATCACGCTCATTAAGAGTTATCGCAACAAGGAGACCCTGCGGCTGCTGTCGCTGCAGGAAGTGGCAGACCTCATCCGCTCGGAGGCGTACGGGCAGGCCGTGGACACCTTCCGCAGGGAACTGCCCACGATGCAGTACGTCACCGTCGGCAACAACGGCACCCTCGAGGGCTACGA
>CAMNPN010000058.1 GCA_946548085.1 uncultured Prevotella sp.
CCAGCGAGTCTATTTTGCCCAAATCTCCAAAAATCGACTCTCGTTTTGCAAAATGAGAGTCGATTTTTGCAAAACGAGAGTCTTTTTCCAAACTTTTTGCATATATTTGCGACGTATTAATCAACAACTATAATAATGGAATGGTTCAACCTCCGTGGCCGTCGTATCAGCATGCCGCCGCAAGGGCCTGAACATCATCCGCCAGAACGGCAAGACAAAGAAAGTAGTCATCAGATAATAAGACCACATCACAAAACAATTAATCATAGTATTCACTAAACAAACACAAACGTATGAAAAAAAACAAAGCAATCTGCCTCGCGGCCATGACCGCCTTGGCAATGACCTTGTCTCCACAACCCGTCCAGGCACAGGACGAAGTAGATGAGTTCGGCATCTTCGACCATGTGGCTGCAGGTGTGGTCATTGGTACGACAGGTGCCGGCATCGACGTGTCAGCCCCCATCGGCAATTATGTCCAGGTGCGTGCTGGATACAATTTCTTCCCCACCTTCAAGTATAAGGAGGATGTGGACTACAGGGCAAAGGGCAAGAAGGAAAGAGGCAAGACCGAGGCCGAAGGCAAGAGCCACTTCAGCACGGGCCATCTGCTGTTCGACTTCTACCCCTTCCGCAATTCGTCGTTCCACGCCACGGCCGGATTCTATTACGGCACTGACGAGGTGGCCACCCTCGAGAACCTGATTCCCGTGAAGGACTTCGAGCCTGGCGAGGGTATCGTCATCGGCGACTATATCGTAGGCTTCGACCAGAACGGCTATGCCCACGGTGCCATCAAGGTCAACAAGTTCAGGCCATACGTCGGCATCGGCATCGGCCGCTCCGTCCCCCGCAAGCGCTTCGGCGTCAGCGGCGACCTCGGCGTGCAGTTCTGGGGCAAGCCCAAAGTGTATGAGAAGCAGACGGGCATGGACCTCGAAGTGACCAAGGACGACCTGGGAAGCGAGAGCAACAAGTACTACGACGTCATCTCCAAGTTCCCCGTATGGCCCGTGCTCACCATCCGCCTCACCTATAGACTGTTTTAATTATTAGACAAGTATGAAAAAGATATATATGATGATGGCCCTTGCGGCCACAACGCTGTTCACCGCCACGGCCTGCGGCGGTGACGATGACGGCGACACCCCTGGCGGCGACAAGGGCACCAGCGTGGTACTCACCGCCCCCGCCTACAAGGATCAGGCCACCGTCATGAACATCACCGGGGGCAATGCCGACGGCATCACGCAGCTTCGCATGATGGACAGCGGAGCCTATATGATCACCCGTGAAGGCGGAAGTCAGACAAGGGCGACCCGCGCTAGCGACGCCACCAGCTACGAGTTCGGCAAGTACAGCTACAGCGGCGGCACTTTCACCTTCGACAATGGCATGACCATGTCGTACGAGCCTTCAGGAACGGGCTATGATGTCACTCTCACCTGGAAGAACGGCACGACCGTCAAGACCACCGGAACCATTGACACCAGCTCGGCAGTGACCCCAGGCACACAGACAGACAATCTGTGCAGCCGTCCCTGGACCATCGAGAAGGTCATGGTGACCGCCATCGTCGAGGGCACGAAACTCGGCAAGGAGTTCTCCGTGCCCGTCAACCTGGCAAACGTCAAGGCGTGGTATGAGGAGAACTTCGGAACGCTGAAAGACCAGTTTGAGGCCAACACCATCATCCAGGGCATCTACTTCGACTCCAAGGGCCTCTTCGCCATCAACTACCAGAACAGGAAGGCCGACGTGGGCATCTGGCGCTGGAAGCAGATGGATGCCGGCACACTGTCGTACACTTGGAATGACAGGGCGAATGCCATCTCGCTGTTCACCGGCGAGGCCTCGGTATCCTTCGAGAAGTCGCCAGAGAAGTGCAAACTGATACTCAAGGGCACTGTAGACAGGACCGACCTGGAGTTTGTATTCACCCTGCGCTGATCCAGGGCAAGGCTCTAAGACAGTCGCCAGGCCTCACCTGGCGACTGTCGGTATTTAAGGACCACATTGAAGGACTTGCATTAGACCGTTATGAACCTTTCAAAAGACAACCGTGCGACGCTCTGCCCCGACGGGAAGTACCGTTGGGTGTATGAGGTATCGATGCTGAAGAATCCCAGCATCTTGACAGATGTGTTCAAGGTGCTGGGCATCAGCATCGGCATCGTGTGGCTCTTCATGGTGGCGATTACAGCCTGCGATGGCAACCTGGGGCTAGAGTCGCTGTGGTTTCAGACGCGCCTGTTCCTGTTGATTCTGCTGCTGATGATGGCGCTGGGGGTGGTGGCTCACGTCATCGTAGCGTGGACCTACGATTGGAAGTACAAGGTGCGTTTCACGTTGGACGAGCGGGAAATCATCCATGAACAGTTGCCCCGGCAAATGAAAAAGGCCAAGACGCTGGGCTTGCTGACAACCATCGTAGGTCTGCTGACACGCCGCCCAAGTGTGGCGGGAGCCGGCATACTGTCGAGTTCTCACTCCACCTCGACCTCCACGTTGGCCCAGGTGACGCGCCTTATACCTTGCCGCAGAAGGAACCTCATCAAGGTGAACCAGCCGCTGAACAAAAACCGCGTCTATGTCGCCGACGAAGACTTCGACTTCGTCTACCATTTCCTTTGTCAGCACTGCCCGAAAGCCAAGAAAAGCTGAGAGCATTGGCTATAGAGCGGCATATTTGCAGCCATTTTGTACATGTGGGATTAAAAAAGGAACTACATAACATAGAAAAGTTATTTTTTTAATTTAAATACAGTGTAATGTCAGGCATAAAGAACGGGCTTTACAGACAATCGACTCTCGTTTTGCAAAACAAGAGTCGATTTTTGCAAGATGAGAGTCTTTTCTCATAATTTTGTTCTATCTTTGCGCGGTAAATTATATACATCAATCAAAAACAAGTAATTATGAAGAAATTATTCCTTTTCGTGGCGGGCATGCTGTTTGCTGTCACGAGTTTCGCACAGAACACTGTTGTGGCTTCGTTGAGCCACGGTACTAATGTCACGTATTTCTATGGAGCTGACGCACTCAAACAGGCAGAGCCTGTCGCAGAGAGCGGCGACATCATCAGCCTCTCTGGCGGCACCTTTAATGGCACCGACATCACTAAAGCAATTACACTGCG
The DNA here is from genome assembly GCA_946548085.1 of uncultured Prevotella sp. GTDB lineage: Bacteria > Bacteroidota > Bacteroidia > Bacteroidales > Bacteroidaceae > Prevotella. Next base: position 3,140 of record CAMNPN010000058.1, read on the forward strand.
TGGAGCTGGCATAGATAGTGCAGAGCCAACCTATATCATTGGCAACTTCAACATCTGGATTCCTACAGAAGACGCAAACCGTTTTACAATGGAGGGCATCAGATGTACCGGCACTATGTATACAAAAGGAACGTTTGCAAATCCGTATTTCGTAAAGTGCCAATTCGTTTCTCTTCAGAATGCAACAGAATCGGATGCTGTAACCGATCAGATGTTTGTCAATTGTAAGATAACAGATCACGTCTACGTTGGAGGAAACAATACAGTTACTTTCCTCAATAGCTACGTGACAGCAATAGGGAAGTATCAGAATGGAGACATAACTGTTGTCAACTGTATCGTTAATCAAAGAAGTTTGAGAGGACTTACCCAATCAACCTGGAACAACTGCATTATATTCTGCAACGGATATTCTGAGGATTACCTTCCCGCTGATGCTCAGGTTACAAACTGTATTACCCCCAAATACAACGGAGGAAACCATGCGTATGACATTTACAGGGCATTGGCTTCACATCCGGGCACTGCTGAATTTGATTATGAAGCAACGTTCAAGAGTTTCACTGGTAACTATTCCGACACGGAGTCCTTTGAGATGACTGATGAGGGCAAGGCTAAATACTTAGGTACAGACGGAACAGAAATTGGTCTTTATGGCGGCATGAAGCCTTACAGTTCCAGGCCTTCTTATCCTCTGATTACCACGATGACAGTTGGCAATGCGACTGATACTGAAGGACAGCTGAGCGTAACTATAGGTATTAACGAATAAGCTATAGTTTGCGAGTATAACTAAAATTGATTTTGTGGCTTATGCGTAAAACAATTATTCTATTCATAGTCTTTTGCGGATTTACCATGGGTGCTCGCGGGCAAACGATAGACCTTTCTGGATTTCCACAGGAAACTACAGCCTCACAGTTACGTTATTGGTTTAACAATGACGTCAACATCCAAACAACGAGTACATTAAGTGGTTCAACCACAATCGATGCTTCTGCACTCGTGAGTGGAATCCATATTGTTCACTATCAGGTGATAGACAACCTGGGCATAGCAGGTATTTCCGCATCAAAGTTGTTCTTCAAGCTTGGCGAATCATCTGCAACAGCAGCATCGTTACACTACTGGTTTGATAGCGACTCGAAGAGTGTAAAATCTACTGATATTGCCAGTGGTACTTCTGCCATCGATGCCTCTGTACTTATGGAAGGAATCCATACCATCCACTACCAAGTGGTAGACAATAAAGGCATAGCAGGTATTACCGCTTCAAAGATATTCTTCAAGGCTAGAGAATCATCTACAACAGCAGCATCGTTGCGCTACTGGTTTGATAGTGATGTAAAGGGGGTAAAGACCACCGATATTGCAAGTGGAGCAACCACCATCGATGCCGCTGCCCTCGTGGAAGGGATTCATACCATCCACTATCAGGTGGTTGACAACCATGGGGTGGCAGGTATTCCCGTATCCAGGATGTTTATGAAGGTTAGCGCCAAGACAATAACGGCGACAGCCATTCAATACTGGTTTGATGTAAACGATGCCCTCATCAAAGAATCTGCCATCACGAACCTCTCTACAACGATTGATGCCAGCAGTGTGGGACAAGGTGAGCACACGCTGCACTATCAGCTGAAATTCTCTGACGGCACCCTGTCGCCTTCCTCCTCGGCCACCTTCGAAACCACTCAGACCCTCGAGGGCGATGCCAATAACGACCAAAAGGTGAACGTGGCCGACATCGTGGTGATTCAGGTCTTTGTGGATGACAACACCAAGTCCATCCACGGTGCCAATGCCGATGTCACTGGCGATGGTATCATCGACAAAAATGATGTCGAAGCCGTGAAGGACATGATCATAACTCCAAAGGAATAGCAAAGGAAAATAAGGTCTGGCTATATCTGCAAGAATATGTCAATTGCATACAATTTGAGGTATGCAATTGACATTTTTATGCAAAAAGACGAAAGAAGTTTGCGATTTGTCGGATATTTGCAGTAACTTTGCAGCCAATTATAATATAAGGTGTAAATATGAAGCTATTCGACGTATATCCGCTCTTCGACGTGAACATCGTAAAGGGCAAAGGTTGTAAGGTATGGGATGACAAAGGTCAAGAATACCTTGACCTCTATGGAGGCCATGCCGTGATTTCGATTGGACATTCACATCCGCATTATATAGAGAAAGTATCTGAGCAAGTAAGCAAACTGGGGTTCTATTCCAACTCCGTCATCAATAAGTTACAGGCTGAGTTGGCAGAGTGCTTAGGAAAGGCATGCGGCTACGATGACTACCAGTTATTCTTGATTAACAGTGGTGCCGAGGCCAACGAGAATGCCTTGAAGCTGGCCTCGTTCACTAACGGCAGGACAAGGGTGCTTTCATGCGAAAAGGCTTTCCATGGCCGTACAAGTCTGGCAGTGGAGGTGACGAACAATCCAAAGATCATCGCCCCCATCAACGACAACAGCCACGTGACCTATCTGCCGATGAACGACCTGGCGGCGTGGGAGACGGAGTTGGCAAAGGGTGATGTCTGTGCTGTAATCCTGGAGTGTATCCAGGGCGTGGGCGGCATCAAACTCGCCACAAAGGAGTTTGCACAGGGTCTGGCTGCTGCCTGCAAGAAGTATGGCACCATCCTGATCTGCGACGAGATACAATGTGGCTACGGACGAAGCGGTAAGTTCTTCGCTCACCAGTGGCTCGACATCCGTCCGGATATCATCACCGTGGCCAAGGGCATCGCCAACGGCTTCCCGATGGGAGCCGTGCTGATCAGTCCGGAGTTCAAGCCCGTCTATGGACAATTGGGTACGACCTTCGGCGGCAATCATCTGGCCTGCGCCGCAGCACTGGCCGTGCTCGACGTGTTCGAAGAGGAGAATCTGGTGGAGAATGCCAATATCGTAGGCTCCTACCTGATAGAACAACTGAAGGAACTCCAGAAGACAGAGCAGCATATCGTCGAAGTGCGTGGTCGTGGTCTGATGATTGGCATCGACCTTGACATCCCACATAAGGATGTGCGCCAGCCGCTGATCTATCAGGAACATTGCTTCACGGGCTGTGCCGGTACGAATATCCTGCGCCTGCTGCCGCCACTCTGTCTGACGAAGCAGGATGCAGACGATTTCATTATGAGGATGAAAAGAGTACTTGAATGAATTCTGTTTACAGTTGACGGTTTACAGTTTACAGATGATATGACTGGAGGCCGAAACAACCGCATAGGTAATCAACTGTAAACCGTAAACTGTAAACAAAATAAAAATATGAAAATAGCAGTAATAGGAGCAGGCGCGATGGGCGGCGCCACTGTGGAAGGCCTCATCAAGGGTCAGCAGTTCAAGAATGAAGACATCACCGTGAGCGACCCTTCACAGGCCGTGGTTGAGAAATTCTCGAAGATGGGGGTCAGCGTGACGACGGACAATAAGTTGGCTGCCGATACTGCCGACATCGTGTGTGTCGTAGTGAAACCCTGGCTCGTTGAGCGTGTGCTGAAGGACATTAAGCCCGAACTCGATCCTGTACGACAGATCCTGATCGTGATTGCCGCCGGCGTATCGTCGGAGAGCATCAAGGGATGGTTGGGTGAGCAGTGCCCGCCGCTTTTCCTCGTGATTCCGAATATCGCCATCGCAGAGATGGCGTCAATGACATTCATCGTCCCTATCGGAGCATCAGAGAGTCATATCAAGACGGTTGTCAGCATCTTCGACGAGATGGGCAATACGCTGATTACGGATGAGCAGCATCTGGCAGCAGGAACGACGCTGGCCTCTTGTGGCATCGCCTATGCCATGCGGTATATCCGTGCAGCAGCCGAAGGTGGTGTGGAGTTAGGTTTCAAGGCCGACGACGCGAAGGCCATCGTGATGCAGACGATGAAGGGTGCCGTGGAACTGCTCGAGGCCAGCGGCCTGCATCCTGAGGCAGCCATCGATCTGGTGACGACCCCTGGCGGCGTGACCATCAAGGGCCTCAACGAGATGGAACACGCAGGCTTCACCTCCGCCGTGATTAGAGGGCTGAAGGCAGGAGCGAAATAAAGAAATTGTTTACAGTTGACGGTTTACAGTTTACAGATGATATGACTGGAGGCCGAAACACCCGCACAGGTAATCAACTGTAAACTGTAAACAGTAAACAGTAAACAAAAAAAGATATGGACGAACAACTGAAACAGATAGGCGAGCGCCTGAAGGGACTGCGTGATGTACTCGACATTCCCGTGAGTGAGATGGCTGAGACCATCGGCATCAGTGCCGAAAAGTATGAGAAGATAGAGGCCGGCGAGTTGGATATTACCATCTCCAACCTCATGAAGATTGCCCATAAGTATGGGGTCTCGACAGAAGAACTGATCTTTGCTGAGGCGCCCCACATGAAGTCGTACTTTGTAACTCGTAAGGGCCAGGGCATGAGCATTGAGCGTACGAAGGCTTACAAGTACCAGAGCCTCGTGGGCGGTTTCGTGAACCACAAGGCCGATGTATTTATCGTCACCGTCGAGCCGAAGCCCGGCGCTCATACCATCTATAAGAACTCACACCCCGGACAGGAATTCAACCTTGTGCTCGAAGGCAAGATGGAACTGTATATTGGCGGCAAGACCATAATCCTGGAGGAGGGTGACAGCATCTATTTCGACTCCACGAAGCCCCACGGCATGCTGGCCGTTGGCGACAAGGCCGTGAAGTTCTTAGCATTTACGGTTGAGTAATAATATATGGTTTATAGTTTAAAGTTTATAGTTTATAGATGAATACCTGGCAAGCCCGTAAATCTCTGGAGACTATAGAACTAATCAACTATAAACTTTAAACAATAAACTATAAACAAAATATAAATATGGTAGAAAGATTTTTAAAGCAGACAAAGTTCACGTCTGTAGAGGATTACAATAAGAACCTGGAGTTCATCATCCCCGAAGGTTTCAACTTCGCATACGATGTGATGGACGCCTGGGCAGCAGAGGCTCCCGAGAAGTTGGCCATCCTGTGGACTAACGATCAAGGCGACGAGATCCGTACCACCTATGGTGAACTGAAAGAACAGACAGACCAGGCCGCCTCGTATCTGACAACGCTAGGCATCGGCAAGAACGACCCTGTGATGCTCATCCTGAAGCGCCGTTACGAGTGGTGGGTAGTCATGCTCGCCCTGCATAAGATAGGCGCCATCGTCATCCCTGCCACCCACATGCTGACAAAGCACGACATCGTCTATCGCAACACCCGTGCCTCAGTGAAGGCCATCATCTGCGTCGACGACCCCTACGTCACAGAGCAGATACGGCTGGCTATGCCTGAGAGTCCGACGGTGGACACACTGATCGCCATCACCGATCACGGTAAGCCCATCCCCGAGGGATTCCATGACTGGCAGAGTGAGTGGAAGAAGGCTCCTGCATTCGTCCGTCCCAAACACGTCAACGACAACTCCGACACCATGCTGATGTACTTTACATCAGGAACGAGCGGTGAGCCGAAGATGGTGGCTCACGACTATCTCTACGCCATGGGGCATCTGACAACGGGTGTATTCTGGCACAATCTGCATGAAGGCTCCCTCCACCTGACCGTTGCTGACACTGGTTGGGGCAAGGCCGTGTGGGGCAAGTTCTATGGCCAGTGGTTTGCCGGAGCCACGGTGTTCGTCTTCGACCACGAGAAGTTCAATGCCGACACGTTGTTGCGGCAGATAGAGAAATACAAGGTGACCAGTTTCTGTGCTCCTCCCACCATCTACCGTTTCATGATCCGCGAAGACCTGTCGAACTACGATCTCAGCAGTCTGGAGTACTGCACCACAGCCGGTGAGGCTCTTAATCCCGCCGTATTCGACAAGTTCTATGAGAAGACGGGCATCAAGATGATGGAAGGTTTCGGACAGACAGAGACCACGATGACCCTCGGCACCTTCCCCTGGATGGAGCCGAAGCCCGGAAGCATGGGTATCCCCAATGCCCAATACAACATCGACCTGCTGCGTGCCGACGGTACCAGTTGTGAGGATGGTGAGAAGGGCGAGATCGTTGTCCGTGTCGGTGACCGCAAGCCCATCGGACTCTTCAAGGAGTACTACCGTGATGAGGAACTGACCCGTGAGGCCTGGCACGACGGCATCTACCATACTGGCGACATGGCTTGGAGAGACGAAGACGGCTACTACTGGTTCGAGGGTCGTATCGACGACGTCATCAAGAGTTCTGGCTACCGCATCGGTCCGTTCGAGGTGGAGAGTGCCCTGATGACACATCCTGCTGTCGTGGAATGCGCCATCACCGGTGTGCCCGACGATATCCGCGGTATGGTAGTCAAGGCTACCGTCGTCCTCGGCAAGGAGTGGAAGGACAAGGCCGGCGACGACCTCATCAAGGAACTGCAGCAACACGTCAAGAAAGAGACGGCACCCTATAAGTACCCCCGCATCATCGAGTTCGTCGACGAACTGCCGAAGACCATCAGCGGCAAGATCCGCCGTGTGGAAATCCGCAAGAAAGATGCCGAAAAGTAATCCTTCATAGACATCATTATTTTGGCTGCGCACAACGAACTTGGCAAGTGGGGAGAGAATATAGCCGTTGCCTTCCTGGAAGAGAAGGGCTATAGGATTCTTGAACGCGACTGGAAGTCAGGGCACCACGATTTGGATATTGTGGCCCTGGATGGCAACACCCTTGTCATCGTCGAGGTGAAGACACGCCGCAACCGGCTGTTTGGCGACCCGGAGGAAGCCGTTGACTACAAGAAGCGGCGAAGCCTGGCGTCAGCCATCAACCACTATGTGAAACTCCACTCATGCCGTTGCGACATACGTTTCGATATAATCAGTATAGTCGGCATGATAGGCACAGAACCGCAGATTGACCATATCACAGATGTAGCATTGATATAGTGGAAAGTGGAAAGAGGAATGTAGAAAGAGGAAAGTGAAATGAATAGAATCGTTATAAAGGTTGGTTCCAATGTCCTGACACGCTCAGACGGCAAATTGGACGTAACACGGATGTCGGCACTGGTAGACCAGATTGCCTGGCTCCGCAAACAGGATATAGAAGTGATCCTTGTATCATCCGGTGCCGTGGCCTGTGGACGCCGTGAACTGAAAGTAGACCACTCTCTCGACTCCGTGGAGCAACGACAACTCTACTCGGCACTAGGCCAGGTGAAACTCATAGGTCTCTATTACGACCTGTTCCGCGAATTCCATATCCACGTCGGTCAGGTGCTGACGATGAAGGAGAACTTCCAACCAGGCGAACAGTACGAGAATCAGCGAGCCTGCATGAAGGTGATGCTGGAAAACAGCGTGCTGCCCATCGTCAACGAGAATGACACTGTGAGCGTCACCGAACTAATGTTCACGGATAACGATGAACTCTCCGGTCTCATTGCTCAGATGATGGAAGCCGACACCCTTATCCTCCTATCGAACATTGACGGTGTCTATACCGGTCATCCTGATGATCCCAAGTCTGAGATTATCCGCTCTGTAGCCCCTGGCACAGACCTCAGCCAGTATATCAAGGCAGAGAAGAGTGCCTTCGGACGTGGCGGCATGCACTCCAAGTACACCACCGCTGCCAAGGTTTCCCAAGACGGAATCAGGGTGATTATTGCCAATGGCGAACGGGAGAACATCCTCATCGACCTCATCGAACATCCGGAAGATACGCCACATACTGTGTTCTTACCAAAGGAAGAAGAACCGGCTTATTAAAAACAATAAAAGAATGTCAATATGGAACTAAAAGCGACATTTGAGAAAGTTAAGCGAGCCAGCAAGAGTCTGGCTTTGCTGAGCGACGAGCAGCGTAACGAGATTCTACAGGCTGTCGCTGATACAATCATAACAAATCAGGAGAGAATCCTGAAGGCGAATGCCGAGGATCTGGCCAAGATGTCGAAAGAGAATCCTCTCTACGACCGTCTGCAACTGACAGGCAGTCGTCTGGAAGGTATCGCCTCCGACATGCGTAATGTCGCCACACTCCCCTCCCCCCTTGGACATATCACCAAGCAGAAGACCCTTCCCAACGGCCTGCGGCTCTGCCGGGTCTCTGTACCCTTCGGTGTGATTGGTATGATATATGAGGCCCGTCCCAATGTGACTTTCGACGTTTTCTCCCTCTGTTTCAAGAGCGGCAATGCCTGTGTGCTGAAAGGTGGCAAGGATGCCGACTGCTCAAATCGTGAGGAGGTGGCGCTGATTCATGAGGTCCTGGAGAAATACGGTGTCAGCCCGGATGTCGTCGCGCTGCTGCCTGCCACCCACGAGGCTACGGGTGAGATGCTCAATGCCGTAGGATATGTAGACCTCTGTATTCCCCGTGGTGGAAGGAAACTCATCGACTTTGTCCGCGATACCGCCCGCATCCCCGTCATTGAGACGGGTGCCGGTGTCGTCAACACCTACTTCGACAAGGATGGTGACCTGGAGATGGGCAAGGCAATCATCAACAATGCCAAGACCCGTCGTGTGTCTGTCTGCAATGCCCTCGACTGTCTCATCATCCATGAGAACCGCCTTGACGACCTGTCGGCACTCTGCGAAAAGATGGCTGAGAAGCAGGTGACTATCTATGCTGACGACAAAGCCTATGCTGCCCTCGACGGGAAATATCCATACCTGGAACATGCCACACCTGACAGTTTTGGTACAGAGTTCATGGATTACAAACTCGCCATCAAGACGGTTTCCTCTCTTGACGAGGCCTTAGACCATATCGATGCCAATGGTTCTGGTCATAGCGAATCCATCATCACCATGAATGAAGCCACTGCTAGGAAATTCCAGGCCCATGTCGATGCTGCCTGCATCTATTGGAACGCCCCCACCTCGTTTACCGACGGTGCGCAGTTCGGCCTCGGGGCAGAGATTGGCATCTCCACCCAGAAACTCGGTCCCCGCGGTCCGATGGCTTTGGAAGAGATCTGCACCTATAAGTGGCTCATCGAAGGCGAAGGACAAACAAGACCATAATTTGACGTTTACAGTTGACGGTTTACAGTTTACAGATGATATGACTGCAGACCGAAACAACCTCATAGGTAATCAACTGTAAACCGTAAACTGTAAACTGTAAACAATAAAAATATATGAAATCATTCATCAACGTACAGGATATCGGCCCACTGGACAAGGCGATGGCCGAGGCATTTGAGATTAAGAACGACCGTTACAAATATCAGCACCTGGGCAAGAACAAGACCCTGATGATGATCTTCTTCAACAACTCGTTGCGTACCCGTCTGTCGACACAGAAGGCAGCCATGAACCTGGGCATGAATGTCATCGTGCTCGACGTGAATGCCGGCGCCTGGAAGTTGGAGACGGAGCGCGGCGTCATTATGGACGGTGACAAGAGCGAGCATCTGCTGGAAGCCATCCCCGTGATGGGATGCTACTGCGACCTTATCGGTGTGCGCTCGTTCGCCGGACTCACCGACCGTGAATACGACTATGCCGAGACTGTTCTGAACCAGTTTATCAAATACTCCGGCCGTCCCGTCTTCGCCATGGAGACTGCCACGGTGCATCCCTTGCAGGCCTTCGCCGACCTCATCACCATCGAGGAGAGTTGGGGACGTCAAGTGTGCAGCGGTACCTCCGCTGAAAGACCCAAGGTCGTGCTGACCTGGGCGCCTCACTGCCGTGCCCTGCCACAGGCTGTGCCCAACAGTTTTGCCCAGTGGATGAACGCCGCAGAGGATATAGACCTCGTCATCACTCATCCGGAAGGCTATGAACTCGATCCGAAGTTCGTAGGCAACGCCGTTGTGGAGTACGACCAGCGGAAAGCCTTCGAAGGTGCCGACTTCATCTACGCCAAGAACTGGAGCAATCCCGGTGTCACCAACCCTGCCGACTACGGCAAGATCACCTGCGAGGACCGCTCATGGACGGTAGACACGGAGCACATGTCGTGGACAAACAACGGTAAATTCATGCACTGCCTGCCTGTCCGCCGCAACCTCATCGTCACCGACGATGTCATCGAGTCGCCCAACAGCCTCGTCATCCCCGAGGCTGCTAATCGCGAGATCAGTTGTTCTGTTGTAATTAAGAGAATGCTTGAGGCACTATAAACAGGTCTTATTGGCCCTTTGAACTTGTTGCATTGCGCAACTGTTCATACGCCTCAATCTTCTTGAGATAGTGTTCACGGAAATCCAGCCAATGATAATAGGGGGCTATGTCTGTCGGAATAGGCAGCGTAGCCTCTCTTTCATTAAGTAGCACTTTGAAGAGCACGTCCTCATCATGGATGTCCCGGCGGTAGAAGATGAACTGCAGGTTCGACCCCATGGGGAACACCTTGGATGCCCACCACCCCTTTTCTTCCAGCTCTTCAAGACGATCCGTCTCCAGGTCAAAGCCGTTGATGCCAATCAGGCACACCAGCGGCAGCAAGACTGTCTCATGGCCGAACCGCAGTTGCACGCCAGGACGTTCTAACTTCATGCAACTGTCAGCATCGTTGATTATCTGCCGCAGCAGATAGCGTTGGGTGTAAGGCTGTTTACCTCCGTTCAGCAGACAGGGGCCATGCATGATATACCACCAGACGTTCTCCCACTGCCAGAGCCGATATATCTCGTGGTCGGTAAAGAGGTTGGTGATATAGGTATCTTTATATAAATGTGTATTCATCTGGAAGAGTCCCATCTTGATCAGATAGTAGTTGAGCCAGATGTCGTTGACCACCCTACGAACAGAATCGGGATTGACGAAGAGCAACTTCATCAACCGTTCGTTGTGCTTCCGGCCCTCTATAAACTCATCATAGGCTTTCGTGGCTTCTGCTGTCATCGCATTCTTACGCAGCAACGTGTCTTGATGGTTCATATACCACATATCCTCTCGCGATGCCTTCATCGTGATGTACAGCTGAGGATTTCTGGCGGCCATGACATGCAGTGCCGACCCCATCGAGAGAATACAGCGGGGCACGACAGTGCTGCGGGCATCGACATGGGCATCGCCATCGAACACCTCCGGGAACCGCTCCATCATGCGCTGGGCAATACCACGATGCTGCCGTTGGCCGAAACTGGTCAGGTCGCCCCAATGTTTGTCGGTATCTGCAAAGATAGCCTGCATGTTCCTCAGCACCCGTTTCCCTGTCACAGAGAGAGCATTCAAACTGTCGGCACGACAGAGCATATTATACGGGACATCGAAGGCCCGCCGATTCTCTACATAGCGAGATCCGTGACGGCCATAATGGGAAATATAGAAAGGTTCCCTTCCTTCCGGTGCCGGTGTCAGACGGGGTAAGGCTGTATCAGGATAGATGCTATAGTTACTGGCAGCGAAGTTCTGGCTTTCCATAATGATGGAGAGGGCCGACTGCGCCGATAAAGGTGAAAGGGTGAAAAGGTGAAAAAGTGTAACACCTATCACCAACACTCTCAACCACAACAATCCTGACAAACTATTCTTCATTTCACCTTTTCCATGTAATATGTCTTAAAATCGCTCAGCCGATAATACGGCGCATGGTCTGATGGCAGGGGGAGCGATGCCTCCCGCTCATTCAGCAGTACCTTGATCCACACATCCTCGTCATCTGCATCCTTACGATAGAGGATCCACTGCAGGTTGGCACCTGCCGGACAGATATAATCGGCCACCCTACCCCTTTCCTCAAGCGTCGCAAGACTATCGATCTCCGAACCATAGCCATTGACATCGAGCAGGCATACCAGCGGGAAAAAACTGGTCTTGTCGGCAATATGGAAGACAGCCGTCTGCCTGAAGGTCTTAGCCGTATCCGTACAGTGTATCAGATATTGCAAGAGCCGATGCTGTAGAGCGCCGCCATTAGGATCTGTGAGACAGGATTCAAGGTTCTGCCGGTTCAGGAAGTCCGAGTAGGCCTCTGTGGCATTATGATAGACACGGATGCCGCAGACTCTGGAAATCTGGATCATCATCTGCTCCATCGACAGCAGGCTACGGGTGTCCCTGAGGCTGCGCGCCCCGATGTGGTTGGCATCCTTGTTAATCACCTCAGGGAATCGTTCTGCCATCCTCCAAGCGATCTCCCGCATCCTGCGTGCGCCTTCTTCGGTCAGTTCCGGACAAGACTCACCATGACAACCATAATGGATGATAGCAAACGGGTGCTTGCCTTCGGGAGCCGGTGTCAGCGGCTTCCTGTCAGATGACTCTTTCAGCCAGGCAGCCACACGGTCTGCGATATTCTTACGGATAAAGGGGTGGTAGAACCGCAGTTCATAGTTATGATAGTTGCCAGGGATGCCTATCACGGGCAACACCTCTTGATTCTTGAACCCACTGACCACCAGCAGTCGGTGCTCCGGATCACAGGCCACACGGAGCGTGTCGGGCTTCGGCCGTTCCAAGGGCCGGTCATATACAAACGTGGCACCGACGCTGTCCGTCCGCCAATTCACAGGATTGATACACAACTGATTCCCTCCGCTGACAGACGCCAGTGCACACTCTGGCGAGGCCACCGAGTTGAAGCAAATCATCACACCCGTATCCGTCGCTCCCTTTGCCGGTCTGATATGGGGAATCTCATATAAGTCTTTTTCAGTTACAGCGTAGCCGATGACATACGAGGCAACCATCCGCTGGGCGATACTGTCGGGCATTTCCTTCAGCAGCGCAATCACGGCGGCGGCACCTTGACTATAGCCCGCCAGCACGAAGGGACGCCCACGGTTGAAGTGTTTCAGATAGTATTGCCAACTCCGCCTCACATCGTCGATGGCGAGTGGCAGTCTCTTCTGGAACTGGTTTTCCCCCTCTCCCAGTGAGTTCATCGACACCTGCCGGTAGTAAGGTGAGTAATAGTTCAAATTGCCAGTATAGAAGGTGTCTACTGCCGCCATCTCCATAAGCATCTGTGACCGCTGCAGTGAATCGCGTGTATTGGCGAAATGACAGATGTCGCTGTCCTCCATGTGGTCACCCGTCTCTGTAGAGATGACATAGAAGATGTCTGCCACCCCCTGCTGGTCGTTAACATACCACTGCGAGGCATCGGCATAATCCGGTGCCTGAGGCACGACATCCTGGACCGGCGAGGCTATGAGACCATGGGGATAAAAGGGCACGGCCCATCCCATGACCACGACGCCAAAGAGTAAACCTAATACCGTTTTTAGTCTCTTCATCACCGAAATCGATAATAAATTTGCCTGCAAAGATACAAATTCCAGTCGAAACATGCAAGTAAATCGCAAAACTTTGTGTAATTTTGCAGGCAAATCAACATGACTTTGTATGCTATCGTTCGAATGTGACTACAACAACGGCGCCTGTCAGCAGGTGATGGACCATTTAGTGAGATACAACAATGCGAGGCCGACCCCATACGGCTTCGACGAGTTCAGCCTCCGGGCCAAGGCCCGCATCCGCGAAGCCTGCGGCATGCCCGATGCCCAGATATTCTTCCTCACTGGCGGCACCCAGACCAATGCCACCACCATCGACTCGATGCTTTATCAGTACGAGGGAGTCATCTGCGTGGGCAGCGGACATATCAACGTCCACGAGGCAGGGGCGGTGGAGTTCACAGAGCATAAGATCATCACCATCCCCGACAGAGAGGGAAAGATGGAGGCCGCCACCCTTGACAAGTACCTCGACGACTACATGCATGACGGCAATCGCGACCATGCTGTCCACCCCGGACTAGTCTACATCACCTTCCCCACCGAGTTTGGCACACTATATTCTGCCCAGGAGTTGGATCAGATATATAAGGTGTGCCGACAGTACGACATCCCCCTCTATATCGACGGAGCCCGACTTGGCTACGGGCTGATGGCCGAAGGCAACGACGTGAGCCTGCCCTACCTGGCACGCCACTGTGACGTATTCTATATCGGCGGTACGAAGATCGGGGCTCTCTGCGGCGAGGCCGTCGTCTTCACCAACCGCAAGGCCCACAAGCATTTCTTCTCCATCCAGAAGCAGCACGGCGCCGTCATCGCCAAGGGAGCGCTCATCGGCCTGCAGTTCGATGCCCTCTTCACCGACAACTTATATCTGCGCCTCTCGGAACACGCCATCCGCATGGCCATGCGGATGAAAGACATCTTCAGGCAGAAAGGCTATCAGTTCTATATCGACTCTCCCACAAACCAACAGTTTATCATCGTCAGCAACGAGCAGGCAGATCGGTTGGCGACGAAGGTGCTGTTCAACCGCTTCGGTCAGACAGACCATCACCACACCATCTGCCGCTTCGTCACCAGCTGGGCCACCACCGATGCCGACATCGATGCCCTGGCACGAATCGTATAACTTGCTTGCAAATAGTCTTTTCCGGCTCCCCTACTTAGAACTTGTAACGCAAGCCGGCACAGAACAAACCTTTCTCACCAAGACCGGCCTCAACAAATCCGCGGAAGGTAGGTATACTTATACTAAATAACTGCCTAGTTTATCTTACTTTTTCCCTTAAACAGTTTTTACCGTTAAATACGGCTCCAAAGATAGCAACTTTTTTGGGAAATGAAGATAATAATGTGACATTTAACATTATTGTATAGTTTGAATGTGATAGCGCATTCATAGCAAGTAAAAAGGACGCTCACCAAGATGGCGGGCGTCCTTGAACAATCTTTATCGTTTGAGAGGGCTGCGATAGCAGCATGCATGCGGCTTACGGCACGATGACAATCTTTTTAACCGTCAGACCGTCGCCTTGCAGGATGATGGCCGTGTCGCTCCAGCCGTCAGCCGTCTCACCGTTGATACACTTCAGCATCTCCTCCGTGATGGGCACCTCGATTTCCTCGAGACTGCCATCCCAGTCGCTGCACTCCACGCCAGAGAAGGTTACCCAGTTGGGGTTGTTCCACTGGATCTGTCCTGCCGTACCAGCTTCCTTGTAAACGATGAACTTTGAGCTGGTGGTGAGCCCCAGCGACTCGATGGCAGGATCCATGCCACGCATGATACGCACCTTACCGCTGTTGTCGCTCCAAGAGGGATAGAACGGCCAGGTCATGTTAGCACTACGGTCTTCATAGAGGGTGAAGGCAGCGATGTCGATATCCTTCGAACCGCCACCACCGGCCTGCATCTCGACGAAGTAAATCTCCAGCGGCGTATAACCTTCACCAGTGAAGAGCAGGTGCTGGGCATCGAGGACATCCAGGATGGGATCGCCAGCGAAGTCGAGTTCAAGGTCGAAAGTGCCATCCTCGTTGAGGATGAGACGCTCATCGCCCTTACCGATATCGGCGCCTGTCCAGGTGGTGCTCCACCAGCCAGTAGTGATGCGGAGGTTGTACCAGTCGGCATTGATGGCAGCGTGCAGGTAGAACTTGCCGCTCTTCATCTTGTCCCACTGATCCTGCGGAACGGTGTAGATCTCCTCACCGGTAGAATTACTCTCTGGTGCGAAACGATAGTCGCCTTTCCAGCTGATGTTACCATGCGAACCGTCATTCTTCCATACAGAAACTTTGACCTCCTGCATGCCCGGACCGTCGATCCACTTCTCTTCCTGGAAGTAGAGCTTCAGCGGCGTGTAGCCCTCACCGGTGAAGAGCAGGTGCTGGGCATCGAGGACATCCAGGATGGGATCGCCCGTCAAATCAAGTTCCAGGGTGAACGTTCCATCCTCATTGAGGATAAGGCGCTCGTCGCCCTTGCCGATGTCGGCGCCAGTCCAGGTGGTACTCCACCAACCGGTGGTGATGCGCAGGTTGTACCAGTCGGCGTTGATGGCAGCTGTCAAGTAGAACTTGCCACTCTTCATCTGATCCCAGAGATCCTGCGGCACGGTGTAGATCTCCTCGCCCGTGGAGTTACTCTCGGGAGCGAAGCGGTAGTCGCCTTTCCATGAGATGTTGCCGTGCGAGCCATCATTCTGCCAGATGACGGTCTCCACAATCTCCATGTGGCCCTCGTCGGCAGCAGGCTCGTAAGCCAGCTCCGGCATGGCTATCTTCTGACCGTCATAGGTATGGAGGTAACCTGTGAAGGTACCCTTATAGATATTTTTCAGCGGCACATTGAAGATGAGATTACTGGTACCCTTACGATAGAAGTCCTTATGGTCAATGAACTGTGTCAGAGAGTCTGCATCAAGTAGCTCCACCGAATTGATGAATTCCAGGTCGGTACCATAGACCGTGATCTGCTCACCACCGGCAACCGTTTCGCCAGGCTGCTTGGAGAATCCCGTCACATTGGTGTTACCGACGGTCAGCGGCAGAGGCGACTCAGCCTCACCATTAGCAGTACGCACAATGATCTTACCGCCCTCAGCAGGAATGCCTGAAGGAGCGTTAACCTTGATCATGTCGTTGCCTACAATCTCGAAATTAGTTACTTTCGTGCCACCGGGGAACTCAACCTCTGTCACTTCGTTGAACCCAGAGCCATTGATGGTCATCGGCTGATTGGTGACAACCTTTGTCGGGAAGAACACCTTGATACCCAGTCCGACATTGGCCGTTTCGGCATCGTCCTCGGAGCAGGCCGTGAAGAGGGCTGCGGAAAGTGGGAAGAGCAAAGAGAGTGCTCCCACCACCACCTTATTATATATATTTCTAATCATAACTCTTAATTCTTCATTTTTACCTTTTTACTATTTTACCTTTTTACCTTTAAAGGTTACCATCCGGGGTTCTGGGTCAGGTTGGAATTCTTAATCAGTTCTGACTGTGGAATGGGATAGAAGTTCATCTTATCGTCCCACTGACGTGTAACCGTAGAGCGAGTGAGCACCAGGTCGCTGCTGATTGTAGCCGTCTGGATGGTCTTGAAATACTGTGCACCCTTCTTCCAGCGGCGTACGTCCCAGAAACGATGGTTCTCGAAGGCCAGCTCCACCAGTCGCTCACGCTCATAGCGCTCCACCCACTCGTTACCATCTTCGGTGAATGCCGGCATCTGGATGTCGGCACGGTTGCGCAACACATTGATGGCTTCGTTGGCAGTCATGCCATAGGTATTGTCGTTGGCACTGCCAGTAGCATTGAACACAGCCTCGGCATAGTCGAGATAGAACTCTGCCAGACGGAACACGATCCATGTATGACGACGCGTGGTCTGGTTGTCGGCAGTGGTGACACACGAGCCGTCAACAAACTTGCGGAGATAGTAGCCTGTGGGGGTGGCACCATATTTCGGAGCCGCATTGAAACCTCCCACAAAGGTTTCTATCACCTTCTTCTGGGCACCGTTGCTGGGCCACTCATCACCGTTCTTCACCACGGTGAGTGCGAAACGGGGGTCAAGACCGGTGTAAGGATCAGCCTCTTTCAGATCGATGCTACCGGGATAGCGCTGGCCGAAGGTCTCACCATTGTCCTGATACTCATACTGGTCTACCAGGCTCTGGGTGGGGCAGCTGCCCGAAGAACCGTTCTCCACACCGATGGGATAGTTGGCCATCTCGAAGCTGTTGCTCTCACCACGTCCGATACCGAAGATCAACTCCTGGTTGAAGAATGCCTCATGCCCCCACAGCGAACCGTAGGCACTGAGTTTCAGTCCCCATGTGCCGGCATTGTCGAGGATATACTTACAAGCCTCGGCAGCCTTGGCCCACTTCGTCTTGTCGCCATTAGGATTATGAAGTGGCGAAGCGGCATAGAGCAGTGTGCGTGCCTTCAGGGCAGCAGCAGCGACACGGGTGACACGACCCACTTCGGAACCGATCTCCGTCATATAGGAAACAGGCAGATACGGTGCGACGGCGTCACATTCATCAACGATGAACTTCACGATCTCGTCTGCCGAAGCACGCTGCACGCTGTTGGCCTGACCATTGGTCAGCGTGGTGGTCACCAGGGGCACGTCACCATAGGTCTTAAACAGTTCGAAATAGTAGTAGGCTCTCAGGAAGCGTACCTCGTAGGGGAACAGTTCCAGCTGGGCCACCCAGTTCTTGTAGTCGGGGTTATACGCCCAGTCGGAGATGTCAGCCTCGTCTAATTTCTCTAAGAACATATTAGCGTCGGCAATAGCAGTGTACGACTTTGTCCACGTCCTGTCGTAGGGGTTAGCCGCACTCCATCCGCCGTTCACATAGCTGTTCACAGCGCCTGCCTCAAGGGCATACTGGGCCTCGTCGGTAGCACCGGCAAGGAAGTAGGCACTGTTGGATTCAAATTCATTATTATATACCTGTGCATAGATACCCGACACCAGGCCCTTGATACCTTGCTCGAAATAGGTGAAGGTCCATTCCTCATCGCGAGTAGTCTCCTCCGTGTAGTCAAGATCGGCACAACTTGGTACGAGGAAAGAGATTGCGAGGAAGGGGATTACTCTTGCCGTCACCTTACTAAATATATTATTCATCATAATTCTTTTCTTTTTTAGCGGTAGCAAATTATTCACTTTTCACTATTCACTCTCACCTGTTATCAGAACTGAACTGAGAGGCCGAAATTCACAGCCTTCAACACAGGATAGCCTGTGTTAAGATTCTCAGCATCCATGGCGTCGATATTATCGAAGGAGAGCAGGTTCTGTCCCTGTACGAACAGTTTTGCCCCAGTCACATTCAGGGGGTTGATGAGCGATGCGGGCAGCTTGTAGTAGATCTCGCAGTCGCGCAGCTTAAGCCAGCTGATGTTACGATACCAGATGGTGGAGTTCTGAACGTTGTTTGCCACATTCTCTGTCGACAGGCGGGGATACTTTGCACTGGCGCCACGCACGTCGTAGCAGTTGGTAAAGTACTCCACCGAGAGGTTACGGTTGTCGGAGAGGGCTCCCCAGACACCATCCACATAGCGCAGGTTCTTCACCTGGTGCGCAGCTCCCTGGAAGGTGGCATTGATACCGAAGCCCTTGTACTCCATGCCGAGGTTAAAGGCATAGTTGAGTGAAGGGAAGGCATTGCCATAGTCCTGTGCCACCAGGTCGTTCTCATTGATGACATTGTCACCATTGACATCCTGATACTTAATGTCACCCACCTTTACCTGTCCAAACTGCTGTACAGGGCTGTTGTCTATTTCTTCCTGACTCTGGAAGAATCCTAAGGCGATAAGACCACGCTCGGCATCAGCAGGTCCGTCAATCACAGACAGGTTCGGATAGGCGGGAGTCTCAATCCATTCCAGGATCTCGCTCTTCACCGTAGAGAACGAGGCACCGGCATTCAGGTTAAACCCATTCTGGAAGGTCTTGGCATAGCGCAGGCCCAGCTCCATACCGTAGCTGGCCACACGACCCTTGTCATCGTACGACGACTGGATACCAACCACTGCAGAGTTGAGCGAGTTGGCGCTGACGAGGATGTTGCGGCGCTGCTGATAGAACACGTCGAGCGTGACATCAAGGGCATTGGCAATTCTGAGGTCGGTACCGATATTTGCCTTGTAGGCTGTCTCCTGGGCAAAGTCATCCGTGGGGAACTGCGTCAGGAAGGCGCCCCAGGAGCTGGCGAAGTTGGTGCCATACCACCAGTTGCCATGACCGCTGTTCCAGGCTGCGAGCCAGAGGCCTGCTGCCGGTACGTAGTCGGTGTGCTGGATACCGCCGGAGACACGCACCTTACCATAGTTGAGGAAACTGCTCTCGGGATTGTTGGCATAGATATAGCCCAAGCCCGCAGTGGGAGAGAATGCCCACTTGGCAGGATAACTGCGGTTGGAGCCATTGGCAGCCAACACGACGTCGGCCATGAAACGGTTGGCATGATCGTAGTGCAGGGCCAGCTGCCAGTTAGTACGATACCAGGTGTTGCTACGGTTGTCGCGAATCTCGCTCTTCATGTTGTAGTTGACATTGGCAGCAAGGTTGTCGCCATTCTTCAACTGCGTGCTATACTTGAATCCGGCGTTGAAGGTGGCGATGCGCCACTGGGAGTCAACCCAGTGGTTGAACACAAGCTTATCCTCGACCGTACCCATGACCGTCTCCTGCATCACACCGCTGGCATCGTAGTAGTTCCAGCCGTACTGATAACCCTTCGAACGTGTCTCGATCGTGTTTGAGGAGTTGTCGTAAGAAGCACCTACATAGAATTTCAGGCCACTGGTAATCACGTCGAGATCCTGCTCAAGGGTCATATTAGCCCAGATCTGGCGCTGGTGAGTCTTCATGAAGCCAGCCCCCTGCGACTTGGCAAGGAGGTTGAAGTTGCCATACGTCTGGCTACCGCCCCATACGCCACCGGCTGTCTTGATGGGGAAGGCCAGGGCGGGCACCTTGTACAGATGCCACCAAGCATCATTGGAGTTCACGTTGGGCACGCCGTTGGTCTCCATCAGGATACCCAGGATATTGGCACTCACCCTGGTACTCTTACTTACCTGGAAGTCTACGTTGGCCCGGATATTGGCCTTCGAGTACTTCAGCTGCGAGTTCCAGTCGCCCTGATCGGGGTTCTTATAGAGTCCTCGGGCGTCGGTATAGTCGAGCTGGGTGTAATACTGCACCTTGTCTGTGCCGCCGAAGAACGAGAGATAGCCGTTAGTCTCATGGGCCGTGTTCTTAAACACCTCATCCTTCCAGTTGACATTAGGATACACGTATGGGTCGCTGCCGTCCCTGAGTTTCTGCAGCTCGGCAGGGGAATAGGCGGCAGCAATGCCGTCGTTCCTGCGAGCCCAGTTCAGCGCATAGGCATAGTCGTTGGCACTGACCATATCCGCCATGTCCGGGTCGAACTGTATCTTGTGGGATACGCCCACCTTGAAATTATATTTCCCGTCGGTAGTACCGTGCTTGGTCTTCACCAGCAGCACACCGTTGATACCCTCATGTCCGTAGAGAGCCACGGCAGCGGCATCTTTCAACACGGTGACACTCTCCACCTCCTCGACAGTCAGTCGGTCGATAGGTCGTTCCACCCCGTCAACGAGGATAAGGATATCCCGCTCACCCGTGGTCTGTACGCCACGGATGTTAAAGGTTGCACCACGGCCTTCCTCGCCCTTGAAACCTGTATTCTGGTAGGCATTCAAGCCAAGAAGTTTGCCATACAGAGCATCTGCCAGACTGATGGCTGATGTGCGGCGCAGTTCTTCTGCAGTGATGGTTGTTGCTGCCGCGGTGGTGAGGAACTCTGACTGTTCTACACCATAGCCTAAATCTACCTTCTGCGACGCCTTGTCGCTCAGCGTCACCTGGGCCGTCACCACCATCGGTGCACTGCAGAGTCCCAGCAAGGTATATCTGAATATATTCTTTATTCTCATAATCTCTTATATAAATATGTTCTTATGTTCTTATGTCTAAAGAGAATTACCACCCAGGATTCTGTGTCAATCCATAACCCTTCTGAATCTCAACACGTGAAACGGGGTCGAGATACCACTTGTTGGTCCAGTAGCCGGGATCCCACCATACACGGTGACCGACGACGATTTCCGGTTTCTCGTATTCAAACTTCGGCCAGGGCTCGCCAGCCTTGTACTGAGTATCGCCCTCCATGCGGTTACCAGCATCGTCGAGGCGGTAGATACGGATCTCATGCAACGGCTTTGTGAAGAGGTCCTGACGCATGCGGCGCACCATGTCGTAGAGGCGGTCACCACACTCTGCACCAATCTCACAATTACGCTCACGAAGGATCTCGTTGATGAGGTTCTCCTTGTTTGAGGTAAGGTTCAGCTCGGGGTTCATCTGCTCAAGACGGCCCAGACCGACACGGCTGCGGACGACGTGCAAGTCGTCGAGGGCACCCTTCAGGTCGCCTGTCTCTGCCTTGGCCTCAGCACTGATGAGGTACATCTCGGCCAGACGGATGTAAGAGACACCGATGTACTCATCGTCATAGCGGCTACCGCCCTTATAGTCGAGGAACCACTTGAACTTCACGTAGCCCGATGCCACATCGTCGGCATTACTATTGAAGTTGCTGTTGTTCTGCAGACAGCCACCCACCCAGGGGTCGTTGTAGTTCTGACCGGCATAGTCGAAGCCGGCAGGCAGGTCGTGACGGGGCACCACCATCGTCTCATAGAGGCGCGGGTCGCGGTCGGCAAACATGTCGATGCCGTTGGGATTATTGCCAGCGCCATAAAGGCTTTCATACGGGAAGTTGCGTCCGTCCTGCATGCCGAAGCACTCCATCAGCTCGTTGGTAGGCACCTGACCACCCTGACGTACGCAGTCGATGGTCCAACCGTCCCAGCCCCAGCCCCATCCGTTGCTGACAGTACCGTCCTGTACTGAGCTGGAGAACAGCTGTGTGGGATGAGCGTCGAAGATCTTCTCGTGATGGGTAGCATCATTACGATAACGGTAAGCCCGGCGGTAGGCCGTACGGTAGCCGGCCTCGTCCTGCGATGTCGGCTGCACCAACTGGTAGTAGTTGCCGTTAGCGGCATTGTCGGCAAAGAAGTCATTGCAAGCCTGCAGACAGCGGTTCCAGAGTGTAGGATCCTTCTTGCCGAACCATACGTGCAGTTCATCCTCCAGTCCGGTGGGTTTCTTGTCGTAGGTCATGTAGGGCTGGTCATTGTTGAACAGCGGCGAGGCGGCGAACATCCATACCTTGGCACGCAGGGCACGGGCCGAAGCCTTCGTCAGACGACCCGACCACTGGCCGATATCGGCATCGGGCACGTTCCAGCGATAGCCAGACTCATCGACGGCACACTGGATGAGCGAGTCGATGAACTCAACGGTCTGCCAGGCAGTGGAACGTCCGTCGAAGAAGTCCTCACCCACGGCGTATGCCTTCCTGACGAGGCACAGGCCGCCGAAGTTACGGAAGGCATCGAAATAGCGGCTGGCCATGATAGTATAGGCCTCGCCCTTCAGACAGCTCTTCTCCGACTCGGTCATGTCGGGCACACGGTCGATGTTCTCAATGATCTGCCAGCACTTACGTACGGTCTCATAGATTGACACACGACCACCGGCCACGTCGCCCAGGCCCTTCGTCGAGTAAGAGAACTTACCCATGAAGTTACCGTTGTCCGTATCCTGAGCATCCTCAGTCAGACCACCGGGATAGTAGCTCTGGATGGGACCACCCCATCCCACATAGCAGTGGTAGGAGTCAGAGAGCACGTCGATGGGCGCACCGTTCATCATGTTTCCTGAGGTATAGGTACAATAGAGCTGCCCATAGGCACTCCACAGGAAGTTGCGGGTATATTCGGCCTTGGAGAACACCGTGTCGATGTTGACATCCACGCCAGGGGCTTTCTCGAGGAAGGCGTTACCCACATTTATGTCGTCGACACATGCCGAGAAGAAGCCTGTAGCCATCCCCAAAGCCAGTATGTAACTAAATATCTTTTTCATAATGTTCAATATTCAATGTTCAATGTTCAATGATCAGAAGTTCACCTGTACGCCGAAGTTATACACTCGAGTCATAGGATAGCGCACACCGAAGTCGAGTCCGGAACCGGGGGCCTCGGGGTCGTTGCCCTTGAAGTCGGCGAATGTCAGCAGGTTCTGGCCAGAGGCATAGAACCTCACGTAGTTAAGCAGCGGCAGGAACTTAGGCTTATTGATCGTATAGCCAATCTCCATGTTCTTCAGACGCACATACTTCGAGTCGATGATCCAAGCCTGCGAGTCGCGGTTGTTGTGAACACGGTTGGTGAACGAGATACGCGGCAGGATGGCACCGGGATTGTCCTCCGTCCATGAGTTGTCGGCCACCCACTGTGCCAGGGCAGAGGTGTTCGTTGAGCCGAACTGGTCGCGGAAGTATCCGTTCAGCGCACGGCTGGTGTTGTCGGCACCTACCCAGAGCATCGAGAAGTCGAGTCCCTTCCAGTTCAGGCTGGCATTGATAGACCAGGTGATTTCAGGCTGGTCGGTATAGCCAAGGGGCTTCTGGTCGTTCTGGTCTACGATACCGTCACCGTTCAGGTCCACATAGACGGCATCACCATATTTCAGTGTAATGTTCTGGTTGGGCATGTCCACGCCGTAGGCAGCCTTGTAGCGCTCCTCGGTGCCAGGCTGGTAGAACTCAAAGAGGTCATAGCCGAAACGCTGTCCGACGGGCAGGCCGGTACGGCTCAGATAGTCATACAATGGCGGCACCTCGAGCATCTCTATCACCTTATTGCGGGCAAAGGCAATACTCGGGCTGATGCTATAGCGGAAATCATTGATCTTGTCAGCCCACTTCAGGGTCAGTTCGTAACCGTGGTTCTTCACACGGCCCTGGTTGACATAGCTCGACGGTAGGCTCGTCACTGCCGGCAGCAGCGAGGCGTTCGACACGAGGATGTCCTTACGGTCTTCCCAGAACAGGTCGAGGTTTACGGTCAGACGGTCGCCGATGAAGGCTGCGTCCAGACCGACGTTGATCTTCGTAGCGGTCTCCCAGGTGACGTCGGGGTTACCGGCGGTCAACTCTCTCACAGCCTGCAGCCAGTTACCGCTGGTACCGAAGTTGGCGCCGCGGATCTGCGGGTTCGTGGTCATCTTGCCCTGATAGAACTGCCATGCACCCGGCAGGTAGAGGAAGCGGGCGCCGTTGGTATTGTCGTTACCGACCTTACCCCACGATCCGCGCAGTTTCAGGTAGCCGATATACTTCTTGATCGGCTCCCAGAACTTCTCGCTTGAAGGAATCCAGCCCAGCGAGAAAGAGGGGAAGGTACCATAGCGCTTACCCTCGGCAAAGTTCTCAGAACCGTTATAACCGATATTGAAGTCGACCATGTAACGGGTATCATAGTCGTAGGTGACACGTCCTACGAGACCCACATAGCCCTTAGGAATCGACTGATACAGGCTACCGTCCGAATCCCAGGGATAATAGGTCTTGCTCTGGTTATAAAGCACCAGTGCACCCACGTTGTGCTTGCCGAACTTACGGTTGTAGTTGAAGCTGGCCTCGGCATACCAGTTACGGCTGCCCCACTTCGACTCGCCGTAAGGAAGGGGCCATGTGATATTCTCCTTGCGGAGCACCTCCTTGCCGTTATCAAGGGTTGCCACGTAGGTGATACCTGTACCGAAACCGTTCTGGCGGTTCTTCTGAGCCGTGTACTCGGTGTTGTAAGAGCCTTTAATCTTGAAGTCGAGACCCGGGGTGATGAAGCTCATGTCGAGCTTGTACTGCAAGTCGAGGTTCAGCACGTTGGTGCTCTCGTTTACATAACCCAGGTCATAATAGTTCGACAGGGCATCACGGTCGTAAGGACCCACGATAGCCTCGTCGGCCACGATATGGCGGCCCTGGTCGTCGACACCGATACCAGCGTATGGCGTAGCACCCTGCAGATAGCGGAAGAGGAATCCCTCACCGCCACCCATAGTGGTACGGTTCTGTACTCGTCCACCCAGGGTCAGAGCCAGCTGACTGTACTTCGACACGTCGATATCGAGGTTGGCACGGTAGTTGAAACGATTATACTTAAAGGTTTCGTCATCATTATTAGAGAAAGTCTTGAAGAGCGAGTTCTGGTTCAGGAAACCGGCAGAGACGAAGTACCGCATCTTCTCCGTACCGCCGTTCACGTTCACGTTGACCTGTTCCTGCCAGGCGGCATCATTCATCATATAGCCAATCCAGTCGGTATTGGGGAAGGTGACGGGCATGTCGTTGGTGCGGAAATGCTCCATCACGTCCTGACTGAAGCGGATACCCGTATTGGCGTATGGCGTATAGTCGCTGATGGTGGCGCTGCCGGGCCACTGGCTCACGGGCAGTGCATCGGTGATGGCCGAGTAGTTCCACATCTTTCCATAGGTATAGGAGTCGGCGAAATCCACGAACTTGGCAATCTGCTGTACAGCGGCACTTGCCGACACGGTCACCGAGGCCTTGCCGGGCGTACCGCGCTTGGTTGTCACCAGGATCACGCCGTTGGCGCCACGCACACCGAACACAGCCGTGGCGGAGGCATCCTTCAGGATAGAGATATCAGCGATTTCATTGGGGTCGAGCTGTCCGAACGAGCGCTCCACACCGTCGACGAGCACCAGCGGCTCTGCCGAGTTCAGCGAACCGGTACCACGCACTCGGATGACAGGCTCATCGGCGCCAGGCATACCCGAAGGCTGCACTACCGACATACCGGGCAGCTTACCTTGCAGGGCGTTAGCCACACTGGCCACAGGTGCCTTCAACAACTCGTCACCACCCACGGCAGAGACAGCACCCGTGATGGTGACCTTCTTCTGCTGACCATAGGCGATGACCACCACCTCCTCCAGACTCTGCAAGTCGGGCTTCAGGCTGATGTTCATCTTACGGCTGGCCTTATGCTTCTGCGAAACATAGCCGATGTAAGAGAACTCGAGCGTAGCCCCTTGTGAGACAGAGGGCAAAACGAAATTACCGTCGAGATCGGTGACGACACCAGTACCGCTGCCTTCCACTACTACGGATACACCGATCATAGGTTCACCTGTCTCATCTTTCACCTGACCTTCCACCCGTATCGACTGGGCAAAAGCCGTACTGGGCAACAGGCACAATAGTGCCAATAGCCCAAAGAGATAAGATTTACATTTTTCCATACAATAGGACTTGGTTTATATTTATTAGTTATATTTATTAGTTATATTAATTAATGTATAGCTTCTCACTGTTAGTTGTCAGCCAGTCAATGCGGTTGCAAAGATAAACATAATTTTTCTTCTATTAATAAAAATATGCGAATTTAACTTTCTTTTAGGGAGAGCCCGTTACGTTACCCGTTGCATTGGCTCAATAAGTGTATTAAGTACATTTTACGTCTTACAAGCGCCCAAAAGGCATATTGTATTTTTTACACTCATTGCGCATTATTTGTTAAAATCTTGGGCAAATAAAGAAAAATATTAGCCTTTTGCAAAATAGTATCATTATTTATCAATAAAAGCAATTGTGTTTCCAAAAAAACTCTTTACCTTTGCATCGGAAAAATGAAGCTTATAGACATTTGTCATTAACTACAATATAACGAAATTACAACA
>CAMNPN010000059.1 GCA_946548085.1 uncultured Prevotella sp.
TATGCCACCCAGTCTATCAGCAAACTCAAAAACATCATCCTTTTCTACATAGAGAAGTATCATGGTGTATTCTTCACGATGATGAACAAGTTGCTGTTCTACACAGATTTCTATAGTTATAAGATAACCAGCAAAGGAATGAGCGGTTTGGCCTATAAAGCCATTCAGCGAGGCCCTGTGCCCATTCGGTGGGACAGGATCTATAGTTTCTATGATGACATCCAACAAGAGATTGTGCATTTTGAATCTGGAGCCGAAGGTACTAAACTCACCTCCACACTTTCTCCTGACCTTTCTGAATTCTCAGACGAGGAACTCGAAATCCTTGAAACAATCTACCAGCGTTTCAAGGCAGAAAACTCCACTAAGCTTTCGGGCATCAGTCACAACGAAGATGCATGGCAAAAGTATGTTGACAGCGGACAGATGATTAATTATGATATGGCATTTACATTAAAGGCAATTTAACATCTATGGGGTACAACTGGCCACTGCAAATAATTTAATGTTTATTTTGTACTTTGCCCAATATTCTCTACCTTTGCCCCCGAAGCATCAAGAGCAGTGCCCGAAAGGGTGACTCGCCAACCGAGCGAGCAGCGAGAGCAGAGCCAAACATGTTTGAGCTTTGCCGAGTCGCGAGAGAGGAAGAGCGTTAGCTCAACCGAGCATAGCATGAGCCACGGTGGTCAGTACGATGCGGGAGAATTATAAACTTCAAAACAAAACGTTATGCAACAGCACATTTATTACATCAAGTATGCCCTGCAGTTCGCAGACATGCAAATTCCAGAGTTAGTCAACACGTTCAATCAGCAGGTTCAAAGCCGTGCGTGGTCATCCATGCGAGCCTATCACGATAAGGCTCTCATGGATGAGTTCCAGCATCGGGGCATCGATACCACTGCCGTCTACGACGGTAAAGCCATCTGCTTTGCCCATCCCGTCAGATATGATTTACCCAACAACAAGTTAATTGCTATCGGGTAGCACTATTCATGTACTCCACCCCTGCCGTCTGCTCTTGGCTGGAGATGGTTTTCTCACTCACCTTATTGTCTCCGCTCTTCTCTCGCCCTACCCATAGTGTTGGCAAGGTGTTGGCATACCCCTACAGCCTATTTGAGTATGGCTGCTCTTTGGGTAGAATTTGCCAAGGACTTGCCTGAGCTATGCCTCTGCCGTTATTGTCTTTCTTTCTTAATGACAGTTTTGAATATGCCAACGATATAATGACGTTCAGGCTCATCCTTGTCCAATAGTATCGGTTCGTACCCGTCAGTATTTAGAGGTAGCAACTCTATCTTACTATGTTCCTTCTCTCCATCCTCATTATATGCCCATTCACTGGTATATTTCTTGATGGTAAACTTGCCTTGATAGTCATTGTCGTCTGCAGGTGTTCTGGCTAAGACAATTTCCCCGTTACGAGACCCACCATAATATCTGCCCCATTCAAAAACACACAAGTCGCCATCGTGAATTTTGGGAACCATTGAGTTGCCCTTGGCATAGACTACAAAATACTTCTGAGGGTCGGGGGTAAATCCATTCCCGGACACGTCTACCCATCTGCCTGCATCTTCCTTGGGATTAGCCTGCTCTTCATTGATTCCGCAGGCTACATGGAACGAATAAAGCGGTAAGCAACCATCGTGATATTCGTTGTAGATTGGTATGGTCAGCGTCCCCTTGTCTTCTTGGGGCTTGTCTTCTTGGGCCTCGGATTCTTGGTCTATATATCCTAAAACTTCATCATTCATAGTCGCCACGAAATCTGTGTTCGTCTTTTCATTGAAGAAAGGAACACCCCAAACACAGAAATCATCGTTTTGGGTACACCAGGATATTTCTGCCATCGCCTTTATCTGCTTCAAGAATTCATTTTTCCATTTGTCAGTTACAAGCAGATGATCTCCCTTGGGTTCTATGAAGAGTTGAAGGTTGTCATACTTGTCTTTCGAACCTTTTACGCGGAGGAACAGGACAAAGTCTGGCTCAAAAGGACGGCCTTCTGCGAAGTCATATATCCTCAAGTCCTTTTCATTGCGCACAAGATATATCTCGTCGTACTTCTCTTCGAACTTCTCCACCTTGCTCTCGATATATTTGACAAGAGCCTTCTCCTCGGATGTGCCGTAGTTGTCATTATAGGCATACCATTTGACTTTCAGCAGGTCGAGTGCATATTCTGGATTGCTCGGTGTCTTCATCGATTTTCCGAACTCTTGATTTCCATTGGCCGGTATCGAGATGTTCAGCGATATCTTGTCTCTGAATATCGTGTTGAACTCTGATGGCTTGAATTCTTTTGTTCCCCGATAACTTCTGCCTCTGGTCCGTAGCATGGATTCCAACTCTTTCAGCACCATTCTGGCAATATACAGCTTGTCTTCCTGTGTGTAGCCTGCAAGCGATGTTTGGCTACCGTTCACTTTGACTGCAAGTTTTGCCAGATAGTTGTCGCTCTCGATAAACTCCTTACACGACTTGAGTTGCGGATAGAGTTGTTTCAGCGAGTTGAAATTGTATGTTGAAAAACTGTTTAGAGCCGTTCGTATAATATGCTTGCCCAATTCTTCTAGTTTTATGCTAATGATGACACTCGTCAGTACTTCACTGGGTGCAGCATCGCCAAAGATAAGACCAGAACGCATCTTACCTGTAGGCATAACTACCTTGAATGCCTTTTTCAGTATGGCACAGCCTATGGTTCCATCGTCTTCCAATTGTGCGAGCGGTTTTCGTTCGTTGGTAAACACGATACCTTTTTGGTAAAGGCGACTTCCCTTGAAATCGTCTTTCAGGAAAAGGTCGAGTTGCACTCTTGATTCGGGTATGATTCCTTTCTCTCTGAGTACAGTCTTGAGTTCCTGAATATAACGTGGATTGTGGGCACTATGATAATGCAGTTTCTCTATCACGCGAAGCGGATTCGATGCGTCGCCGTCGTATTTTCGTTTGTCGGTTTCAAACTCAGGATGGCTAGGGTCGGCGAAAGGCATATATCGTGCTCCACGCCCTATCAACTGGGCTTCCTGAATAGTCGTTTTGCCCGGTTTTCCGTTCTCCACTACACGTGAATCATATAGTCTGACAATATCATACAGGTTCAGCACATCCCAGCCTTCGTTGAGCATATCTACGGCAAAGATAGCACGGATACCATTCGATGGGTCTTCAAGCGTATTGAGCAATTGTTGCTTTTCCGCAGAAATGTTATTCCCATCTACAAGTAGGAGACGTTCTTCTGCGAATTCCTCTTTTAGCTCAAGTATCAAATTCTCAGCAGAGATGGCATGTGCGTCAAAGTAGTCAAAAGCTGCCTTCAAATCATCCTTGGCCCTTTCCCGTATCCTATTCACTCCGTTTATGTCAAGCCTTGAAACGGCACTTATGAACTCTGTATATATTTCTTTGTTGTCTGGGATGGTCTTGGTTTTCAATAGCACAACGGGCTTGATGTTCAGCCTTATGCTAGCAAACAATTTACGCTTATACTGACTTAGAATCATTGCCTGAAGCGCTCTGTCAAGTGGGGCGAGGTCGGTCTCTACCACCTCCACATCTTTCGAGTATCGGTCCTCGCGAAACTTCTTGAGTTGGTAGTCAAAGATGATTTTATCTTCGTATTTCTGGGCAATGGCAGAATCTGAAAGATCAGCAGTAGCAGTAAACTCCAGCAAGATGTTGGGCAAAGCACCGTTATCCTTGTTGAAAATGTTCGTTATAGTCTGTTCCCAGTTCTTGATGTGCTGTTCCTCTTCTTTCGTCTTAGAACCGCGTTTGGTCCAGGCA
This sequence comes from uncultured Prevotella sp., assembly GCA_946548085.1. Lineage (GTDB taxonomy): Bacteria > Bacteroidota > Bacteroidia > Bacteroidales > Bacteroidaceae > Prevotella. The sequence goes on from CAMNPN010000059.1 coordinate 3,799, forward strand.
TTCATGTGGTGAGCTTCATCTGAAATCAAGACAACAGGCAGGTCTGTGAAATCATCATAAGTCAGCGCATTCTCCTTTTCAGAGTTCAAGTCTGAGTGAAGCCCTTGAATAGTGCAAAGACAGAGGTTTATACAGTCTGTTGCCGCACCCTGGAAGTTGTCAACATTCCTGATTTCCACCCGATTCCCATTGATTGCTATCTGTGGAGCAAAGAGATATTTACTTGATGCAGCGTTGAGAAAGTTATCCTTTGTTTTCTCTACGATATTAGTGCTATCTACAAAGAACAGAAAGTTGCGGTAACCCTGTTCGTAGAGATAAAGCATAGCCCCAGCCATTATCAGTGTCTTGCCAGAACCTGTTGCCATGTGAAACAGCAGATGAGGGCGAGCCTGCTTGCCATCGAAATCATTCTCAGGATTCATGTATGTCAAGAAGTAGCGAAAGCACTCTTCCTGATATGGACGCAATTTGCGTGAAGGACTCAAACTTGTTTCAAAGTATTCTGGCAGTTCGAGTTGAGAAATGTTGCGACGTCCAAATTCGCTTTCGAGTTTTTCTTGAAGATTGGCCATAATGCTTAATTCTTTTGATAAAACTCTTTAGACAGACGTTTGTCCTCTTCGCTGATAGCATATTCCTCACTATCAATATCGCTGAAGGGTACGTAGAGCATGTTCTTGTCAAGGCACTCTATAAGGAAACGCTTCTGGTCCTCGATACAAAGAACCTCAAAGTCAGAAGCATTAGCATCGATTGTAGCAATGTTTATTTTGTAACTGAGATAACCGGTTTCCTTCATTTGCGCCCAAATTGTCTTCAACTCATCAGCTGTAGTTGCAACTTGTATCTTTTCTACAAACATATCATTTGCTTTGGCGAGTTCACAATAGACGAAGGAACCGCCACCTTGCCATCTGACAAGTTTTGAGGCAGCAGATGGGTCACCATCAATGACATTTTTCAATCGTGTTTTTATCATTTCGACGTGTGACTCTATCTGCTCACAGCCAATATATCTGCGATTCATCTTATGAGCGACTGCTACCGTCGTTCCGCTTCCAGAAAAGAAATCCATTACTAAATCCTGCTCATCAGTCATCATACTAATGATTCTATATAATAACATTTCTGCTTTTTTCCCAGAAGGGAAAGACACGCCACCTTCATTTTGAGTATTTCCAAAATCAATGTCAGTCCAGATGTCACCAAGCAGCGTCGATAGTTTTTCTACGCCGTTGACATCATGGAAGCATTGGTTGAAAAAGCCGATCTGTCTTCCATTGTAAAAATATTGTGTACTTCCAGAAGAGTTTTCGTGTTTGATAACTCTACCATGTGACTGCTGAGCAATTTGTTTAGTTTCACCTGAAGAATGAATTGGATTCAAACAGCATATGATATCTTTATTCTCGCATACATACTTGAAAAAAGCAGGTTTGTCGATAGTTTTACGTGTTATTGTTTCTCCTTCTTCAATTATGCCTAACCTTACAAGTTCTTCTTTAAGCGAAGTCAACTCCATTGTTCCATTTTCGTTGATGGTTAATAAAGAGTTATAATGTGTATCCCAATAGTGCTTTTCAACATATTGGGGCTTTATACTGATTTCTCCTTTTTTATACACCAGTATGGTATCTTTCATTTTTAGAATCGTCTTTTCCTTTTGACTTACCTTCAAACCATTGGCATAAGATGTTTGCACAGCAATGTCACTCACGAAGTTGTCGTTTCCGAAAACCGTATCGCATAGGACTTTTAAGTAGAACACTTCATTTTTGTCGCATTCTATAAATATACTTCCTCCTTCTTTTAGTATTTCCTTTGCTACTTCAAGACGATTTTTCATAAAAGTTAACCACGTAGACCTCTTGAATGAATCATTATACCCAAAGCTGTCATTACCTGTATTATATGGTGGGTCAATGAATATTAGTTTGACACGATTGGAAAATATCTTACGGAGAGAGTAAAGTGAAAGTAGATTATTCCCTTTGATGATAAGATTATCAGTAGGGAGCAAATGCTCTATATTACGCTCTCCATCCTTATCAAACCTTTTAAACCCTGTAAATGCCTTAGGCTCAGTCAGTCGATTGATGGCATCAGGTGCAAGTATTTCGCTCCAGAAGATTTCGTCACGCCTGGCATCTTCTTTTGTCTGTCCTCCTTCAAGCATGCAATCTTTGTATGGCCATGAAAGAACTATCTCACGACTTTCACTAACGAATCTGCCATCCTCATCTGTAAGCCCAATTTTATTCTTATATGAGGTATAGCTGTCAGCCAAGAAAGACTTGTTCATCACGAAGCGTTGGAACTTCACTTTGTCAAAAACCTTCACGCCTTCTACATCAGTAAAAAAACAAGCAGCGAGCTCTTCGTTAGCCAGTAGTAGTCTTATCAAATTCGGTTGAAGTGAAAGTGCTGCTTCAACGATGCTGTTCTTTATCAATTGCCCATCAGCGGCACAGAATTGATCTTCCATTCTAAGTGCCCCTTCCAACACGTGGTATAAATGCAGATTGTCCATGTATCTCTTATGTCATGCGCCTACAGATACCCACAATAAGCAGACTTTTATATGATTGCCCGTCTTGTTTGACTACATACCAGAAAAGAACGAGGGTATCTCCTTCTGCCCGTTCCGACATTTAGGCCGTAGGAAGTGCCTTCTCAATAGAACGAACAGATTCGATACCCTCAGACGGGTATATTACAATGCACCCAAAAGTGTGCGTGAGGGCATACTGTTAGCCCTCGGCACACTCCGGCTGCGCATGATATACACATCCGTAGGCGTCACCTCTGCGTTTGTCTTTGATTGAGATTTGAGTTTCCTACGTTCAAATGTCCAAAAACAAAGCGTACAGTGTCGCTTTTCTAATATGTAGTGCTCCGCCCCGTGGCTCCGTCACCCTCAGATGACATCCCAGCCGCATGGGGCAGATGCAGGTGCAAAATTACAAAATAATATCCGAATATCATTGAATCAGGCTGCGGTTTAAGTTATTTTTAACCCTTTGCATCGCAGAAGAAAGCAGTCTCTTGCGGAAAGAGAACGGCACGGGGTGGGAGAGGACGTAGGCCTACGAAAAAAGAACAAGCCTTGCAAAAGGGAGAAAGGTACCTGCAAACAGGGAGAAAGGTGCCTGCAAACAGGGAGAAAGGTGCGTTCGGGCTCGTTGTTGCCGCCCGTCCTCACAAATTAGGGCGGGCGCCCTTACATCTTGGAGCACCCGCCCTTTTATGTTGGGGCGAACGGCAGAATCCGACTTTTATTCCCTAGAACTGTCTTTCTTTAGGAAGTACATCCAACGGCGGCTCTCGCGCACCTTCCGCAGGCGGGGATGCTCGCCCTGACAGAGGCTGTCGAGATAAGCCTTGGCGGAGTCACGTTTCAGACCGCTGTAGATCATAAAATCAGGAATGGTGGTGTAGCCCATTCGTATGCTGCGACGCAGGGCCTCGTCCATCGCCTGCTGGTCGTGCATCTGGCTGTTGCCCACTGGCTCATCGCTCTTGCGGTAGCCCTCGCGGTTCTGACCGCATTCCTTGACAAACTCCTTGGAGGGGATGAACTCTATGCCGGCATATCTCACATCGCGGCCATGAATGGTCTTGGGGTCGGTGTGCTCGCCCATAAGTTTCAGCTTAGGAGCAAACGAGCCGAGGGGTGTCTCCACGCGATAACCGTCAGAGAGCCAGTGCCCGACGACCTCCATCAATACGCCCATCACCATCTGCAGCTCTCCTGTGCGCAGGTTGCGATAATTGTTGCAGAACGTCTCCAAATCCTTGAAGCTCTTCTTGCGGCCCTTGGCTGGGCGAACGTAGAGCAATGGCTTGCCATCCTCGCCCTTGGTGGGGCGTGGGTGAATCTCAAATTCTATTCCGTCGGTCTTGCGTGGCATAACGTATTACTATTTTTGTGCAAAATTACTGATTTTTCTTGCTTACATTTTTTAACTGATAATCAGTGTTGTAAGATTGTCTGCAGGGAAGAGTTCGCCTGCCACCTGTTGTATGTCTTCTGCCGTGACGGCATCGATGCGGGCGAAGAGGGTCTCGAGGTCGCGCTCCTGCCCATGATGCAGGAAACTCCTTCCGAAATCGAGTGCAAACTGTTCATGATTGTCGCAGCCGATAGCGATCTGTCCTTTCAGCTGCCGCTTGGCCGCAGCCAGCTGCGACATAGAGAGGCGGCGGGTCATCATACGGTCCAGCTCGCGCCGAACCAGTCGCCTGCAGCGGCTGATGTCGTGATGGTCGCAGCCGAAATAGACGCTCCACACCCCTGTGTCGGAATAGGCTGCCATCGCGCTTTCCACAGTATAGACGAGTCCGTGGCGCTCCCGCAGCGAGAGATTCAGGCGTGCGTTCATGCCTGGCCCGCCTAACATATTATTTAATAGGTATAGCGCCATGCGCCTCGGATCGACATAGCTATAGGCGCGGCAGCCTATCATCACATGGGCCTGATGGGTACCGAGGTCTTTTTCGACGAGGAGGTTTCGGGAAGGGAGGAGGGGATTTCGAGGAGGGAGGAGTGTGGAGTGAGGAGGGAGATTACCTTCTGGAACAGATGATAAGTCAGAATCAGCCCTCGGAGTATTCTCACTCCACCCTCCACACTCCTCCCTCCTCGAAAGACTACCACAGAGCCGTCCGAAATCCACATCGCCATAAACGAAGAACACGGCATTGTCTGGACGGTAGTGTCGATACACGAAACGGAGAGCGTCGTCAGTGGTATAGCTGCGGAGCTGGCTGGCCTGGCCAAGGATATTATGTCCAAGGGGATGGTCTTGGAAGATCAGGTTCTCGAACTCATCGTAGATCAGCTCCGAGGGCGAGTCGTTGTAGCTCTCGATCTCATCGCAGATTACCTCCACCTCCTTGTCGATCTCGTGCTGGGGATACAGGCTGTGAAACACGATGTCCGTCAGCAGATTCACCGCCTTGGCAAAATGCTCCTTCGTCACGGCGGCATAGAACACGGTGTCCTCCTTATTGGTAAAGGCATTAAGCTCGCCCCCCACGCGCTCCAGGTCGTTGATCACCTGCAGGGCACTGCGCCGCGCCGTACCCTTGAAGGTCATGTGCTCACAGAAGTGCGCCAGCCCCTCATCGCCAAGCAGTTCATCGCGCGACCCAGCCGCAATGTCATAACCGCAATAGACCACCTGCGATGCCAACGGCAGATGGATAACACGCAGCCCGTTTTCAAGACAGTAAGTGTTGTATTTCGTCATTTGGAGGGCAAAGGTACGCAATTTTTTCTTTTTTCTCGTGCATTTTTCAGATTTTTGTCGTAACTTTGCGACGCGAATTAATTAGCCAGCCAATGAGAAGTAGAATTTCCAGTCTGTTTTTGCTCATCGGAATCAGCCTCGTCTTGACAGCCTGTTCCGAGAAGAGCCCCAAATACATTATCGGCGTATCCCAGTGCTCTGAAGACATCTGGCGCGACTGGCAGAACTCAGAGATGAAGATGGAGGCCAACTTCCACAAGGGCGTCGAGTTGCGCTTTGCCGCCGCCCTCGACGACTCCGAGCGCCAGATACAGCAGATCGACAGCCTCGTCAGCAGCGGCATCGACCTCCTGATCGTTGCCCCCAACCAGCTCTCCTCCGTTAGTCCCGCCATCGACCGTGCCTACGACAAAGGCATCCCCGTCATCGTCTTCGAGCGTAAGACCGACTCCCATAAGTACACCGCCTTCGTCAGTGCCGACAACTACGAGATGGGCCATCAGATTGGTGAGTATGTCGCCTCACGGCTCAACGGCAAAGGACATGTGCTGGAGATTCTCGGTCTGAAAGGTTCGTCGCCTGCTGATGAGCGCAGCCGCGGCTTCGACGATGCCATCGCCGCCTACCCCGGGATGCGGGTGGTGGCAGAACTCCAAGGCGACTGGACAGAAGACAAGGCCTACGAGGTTGTCAGCTCGTGGAAAGGCGACCTGAACAGCATCGACTTCGTCTTCGGCCATAACGACCGCTCCGCCCTGGGCGCACGAAAGGCGTTCCTTGACCGCAAGATTCCCCTGCCCCTCTTTGCAGGCATCGACGGTCTGCCAGGCGAAGACGGCGGCATCCGTCAGGTGCGCGACTCGCTGCTCGACGCCACCTATATCTATCCCACCCGTGGCGACCAGCTGCTGCAGCTCGCCCTCGCCATCCTCGACGGCAAACCCTACGAGCGCGAGACCATGCTCACCTCTGCCCTCGTCACCCACGACAATGCGAACGTGCTGCTGCTGGAGAGCGACGAGGTGATGCGGCAGACAAAGAATCTCGAAAAGCTCCAGCAGCAGGCCAGCGGCTACCTTCAGCAGCTCGCCACCCAGCGCACCATCACCCTGCTGGCACTCATCCTCATCGCCCTGCTCATGCTGGCGATGGTGCTCTTCTACCTCTACCACCGCAGCAAGATCTCCGCCCAGCACGAGCGTGTGGTCAACAACCTGTGGAACATCGAGATCCCCGCTTTAGAGGAGACGGGAGCCAAGACCCCGGAATCAACAGACGGCAGTGAGGCAGCAGACGACAGTCAGGCGACAGCTGACGACAGCCAAGACACTGACGACAAGCAACAGGCGACAGGCGACGCAGAAGCAGCGACGGCGGCACCCGTTTCCACGGCAGACGCCGAGACAGAGTCGGAGCCCCTCTTCATCGTCCACTTCAAGGATGTGGTCGAAGCCCGTTTAGGCGACAGCGACCTCAGTGTCGACGACCTTGCCGCCGCCATGAACCTCAGCCGTGTGCAGCTCTACCGCAAGGTGAAAGCCATCTCGGGCTCGTCGCCAGTGGAGCTGCTACGCACCGCCCGCCTCAACAGAGCCTACCAGCTGCTACTCACCACGGGCAAGAACGTGTCTGAAGTAGCCTACGACGTAGGCTTCACCGCACCATCCTACTTCACCAAGTGCTTCAAGGATGAGTTTGGCGTCAGCCCCTCCGACCTGCAGACGAAATAGCCGCACGACCTCTGAAAGAAGAAACGTTTCTAAGAAAAATCGTTCATTTCGTAGCAAAAATGTTTCATTGAAACAAATTTTGTATGAGATGAACGATATTTTTACACCTTTTACTTAAAAAGTATCGACCTTTGCGACAGTTTTTCAAACAATAGCTAATTAATATTAAACTGTCAACAATGGAACAACTAAAGAAACTGTTTCTGAGTCTTGCACTCATTCTGACGAGTACTATAATGTACGCGCAGAGCGAAATCAGTGGAACGGTGGTCGACGCCACGGGCGAGACGGTCATCGGTGCCACAGTTAAGGAGAAGGGGACGTCGAACGGTACTGTCACCGATTTCGACGGAAACTTCAAGATCAAAGTCCAGCCAGGTGCCATCCTGGTGTTCACCTACATCGGCTTCCAGGATCAGGAGCTTCCTGCCCAGGACGGCATGACGGTGACCATGAAAGACGACGACCAGGTGCTGGCCGAGGTTGTGGTCACGGGTTATCAGGTACAGCGTAAGGCCGACCTCACGGGTTCGGTAGGCGTTGTCGAGACAAAGGACTTCAAGACCAGCAACACCGACCCGATGGCATCGCTGCAGGGAAAGGTGCCTGGCATGACCATCACCTCAACGGGCTCTCCCTCAGGCGAGGCTCACGTTCAGATCCGTGGTATCGGCTCTATGGGTGGTTCAAGCACCGCTCCCCTCTACATCGTCGACGGCATGCCCTACAGCGGCTCGCTCAACAGCCTGAACTCCTCCGACATCGAGTCGATGCAGGTACTGAAGGATGCTGCCTCGGCCTCTATCTACGGATCGCGCGCTGCCAACGGTGTGATTGTCATCACCACGAAGAAGGGTAAGAAGGGCGACAAGGTGAACATCGACTTCAACGCCTCTGTCTCAATGGCATGGATGACGCAGAAGATGAAGCTGCTCAACACCCAGCAGTATGCCACCGCCCTCGTGCAGGCAGCCCTCAACGACGGCAAGAACCCCTACGACTACGCCCAGAACTACGGTCTGTCGCTCACTGCCGACGGCGGCACTCCCATCTCCGTGTACAATCCCGCTACTGGCGCCAACGAGTCGTACACCGTTGGCGGCTTCTACAACGGCTATATGAACGCCAAGCAGACGATGCCCTTCAGCGACACCGACTGGGTCGACGAGATTGGCCGCAACGGTGTCACCCAGAACTACGACCTCTCGTTCTCGAAGGCCACCGACAAGGGTTCATCGCTCTTCTCCTTCAGCTACAAGAAGGCCCAGGGCGTGCTGAAGCATACCGACTTCGAGAACTTCGCAGCCCGCTTCAACAGCAGCTATAGGATCAACAGCATCATCAGCGTAGGCGAGAACGCCACCTTCTCTTATTCTAATAATGTAGACGCCGCCCCGCTGGAGAACGCCCTGAAGATCGCCCCCACGCTGCCCGTCTACGAGATCGACGGCGTGACCTTCTCGGGTCCTGTGGGTGGCATGAGCGACCGCCAGAACCCCATGCGCGAACTCTACCACAACAAGGACAACCGTCTGAAGAAGTGGCGTATCTTTGCCAACGCCTACGTGGATATCACCCCGATCAAGGGCCTGCTCATCCGCTCAAACTTTGGTATCGACTATACCAACAGCTACATCCGTGCACTGACCCACACGTGGCACTCTGACGTGGTGAACAACGACACCAACGCCAGCGAACTGGCCCAGACTCACAGCACGAAGTGGACATGGTCGAACACCGCCCAGTATAACTTCGACATCGTGGAGAACCACAACCTGAACATCCTGCTCGGTCTGGAGACCCACCAGGACAACGGCATCGACTTTGCCGGCCGCCGCACCGCCTATCCGCTGGAGACCTACGACTACATGTGGCCCAGCGCCGGTACAGGCATCCAGACCGTCAGAGGCGCTGGCGACTCGTACAAGCTGATGTCTTACTTCGGCAAGATCGACTACAACTGGAACGACCAGCTGCTCGCCTCGTTCACCCTGCGTCACGACGGCTCGAGCCGCTTCGGTAAGAACCACCAGTACGGTACCTTCCCCTCCGTCTCGCTGGGTTATCGCCTCTCGAAGCACATCAACGCCGACTGGCTCCGCGACTGGAAGATCCGCGCCAGCTATGGTGTGACAGGTAATCAAGGCATGAACTCCAACACCGCCCGCTACGGCCTCTACCTGGCCGACTACGGCTCCAGCCGTGAGAACTCTACCGCCTACGACCTCAACCTGCAGAAGTCTGGCACATTCCCCTCTGGCTACTACAAGTCGCAGTCAGCCAACGAAGACCTGAAGTGGGAGTCGTCGTCGCAGTGGAACTTCGGTACCGACTTCTCGCTCTTCAACGGCGCCTTCTACGGATCCTACGACCTCTTCTTCAAGGAGACGAAGGACATGCTCGTGCAGCCCGCCTTCCTCGGTGCCATCGGCTTTGGCGGACAGACCTGGATTAACGGTCCGACGCTGAAGAACTGGGGTATGGAGCTCAACCTGGGCTATCGCCATACCACCGAATACGGTCTCTCTTACGACATCGCCGGCAACATCGACTTCTACCGTTCGAAGGTGACCTACCTGCCTGAAAAGTCGAAGAACTCTTACGAGCACAACGACTACCACAACCTGGCACAGGACGAGAAGGCCTACGGCTCGCTCATCGGCTACGTCGTCGAGGGTCTCTACCAGAGCCGCGAGGATGTGCTGGCACATGGTCAGGCTGGTGCTCGCGTGGGCGGCCTGAAGTATGCCGACCTCAATGGCGACGGCCGCATCAACGAGGCCGACCGCACCTGGGTGTTCAACCCCGTGCCCAACTTCTCTTGGGGTATCAACGTCAACCTGGCCTACAAGGCTGTCGACTTCACGATGTTCTGGCAGGGCGTCTCGGGTGTCGACGTGATCAACAACCAGAAATACCAGACCGACTTCTGGAGCATCACGGATGCCGGCTCGAACAAGGGTGAGCGCCTGATCAACGCCTGGACACCCGCCAACAGCGGTTCCGACATCCCCGCGCTGACCACCTCCAACGGTGCCGACGAGGGCCGCATGTCGTCGTACTTCGTCGAGAACGGCTCCTACGCCAAGCTGCGCACGCTGCAGCTGGGCTACACCCTGCCCGCCTCGCTGGCACAGAAACTGCTGCTCTCCAAGGCCCGCGTCTACGTCTCTGGCGACAACCTGCTGACCATCAAGTCGAGCTCGCTGACCTGCTCCGATCCTGAGAACACAGCATGGAACTATCCTCACACAGCCTCCTTCACCTTCGGTATACAAGTAGGATTCTGATGAAAAGGCAAAAAGGTAAAAAGGTAAAAAAGTAAAATTGTTAGAACAATGAAAAAGATCAATATATATATAGCAACACTGCTGCTTTCAGTCTTTGCAGTATCCTGCTCTGTCGACGACGTGAAGCCCCAGGGCACGCTCGACGAAGAGACGGCGTTCTCCAGCCCCGAGAAGCTTGTCACCGCAGCCTATGCCAAGCTGGGCGACGACTGGTATTCCTATCCGTTCAACCTCTGGCCCTATGGCGACATGAGTGCCGACGACTGCCTCAAGGGTGGCTCTGGCGAGAACGACACGGGCTATCACCCCATGGAGATCTTCTCCACGCTGCAGCCCGACCGCGGTGAGTTCGACGAGCTGTGGTACCAGCTCTACAGTGCCGTCTCGCGCTGCAACCGCGCCCTGGAGTCGATGGTCGGTGCCGAGGATACCGATGCCATCCGCCAGTACCGTGCCGAGGCCCGTTTCCTGCGTGCCCACTTCTATTACAAACTGCAGCAGATGTGGTACGAGGTGCCCTGGATCATCGAGGGTATGGACAATGCCGCCATCGAGTCTACGCCGCAGAGCTCGCACGACGAGATCATGCAGCACATCATCGACGACTTCCAGTACGCCTACGAGAACCTGCCCGAGGCAGCTCCCGGCACCACGGGCCGCGCCCACAAGGTGGCTGCCGCTGCCTATCTCGCCAAGTGCTACCTGAACTGGGCCTACGGCGACGGCTACGAGGCCAACACAGGCTACAGCCACGTCGACAAGACGAAGATCCAGAAGGTGCTCGACTACACCGAGGTTGTGAAGAACTCCCCCTACGACTACCTCGACACCTACGGACACATCTTCCTGCAGGACTATGCCAACTCCAAGGAGAGCATCTTCGCCGTGCAGCACTCCAACAAGGCCGACGACGGCACACAGTTCGGCCGCGCCAACTGGTCTAACATGCTCAACGGCGTCTGGGGCATCTGGTCGTGCGGCTGGGACTTCCACAAGCCCTCCCAGAACCTCGTCAACGCCTTCAAGACCCACAACGGCCTGCCTATGGACAACTTCGACGAAGACCACAATGCCATCCTGATCAACGGTGCCGACACGAAGTACAAGTACGACCCGCGCCTGTTCCACACCGTCGGCATGCCCACCTATCCCTACAAATACGAGTCGCAGTACACCCTGTCGAAGGCCAACAGCCGCACGCCGAACACCTACGGCTACTACTGCTCGATGAAGGAGGTGCCGCAGCGCTCTAAGGGCGAGGACTACGACAACCCGTGGCAGGCCTTCGGCCAGAACGACTACGTGCTGCGCTACACCGACGTGATGCTCATGCGCGCCGAGGCCCTCATCGAGAGCGGCGACTACAACGGCGAGGCCCTGCAGATCATCAATACCATCCGTGAGCGCGCCAAGCGCGACATCAGCGGCACGTCGCTCATCAAGTATGCCAAGGACCAGTGCGAGATCAGCCTCTACGGCAACTTCGCCTCGCAGGACGACGCCCGCAAGGCCCTGCGCTGGGAGCGCCGCGTAGAGCTCGCCATGGAGGGACACCGCTTCTTCGACCTGCGCCGCTGGGGCCTCCTCTCCACCACCCTCAACAAGTACTTCGAGACGGAGAAGACCGACGAGTACGACGGCCAGACCTACGGTCTCTACTACAAGGACGCCTTCTTCACCGCTGGCAAGAACGAGTACTTCCCCATCGCATCCAACCAGATGAACTACGTGCAGGGACTCTATCACCAGAACAAGGGATACTAATTTTCATAGAACGTTGAACATTAAACACAGAACATTATGAGATCAATATATAGTTTTATCTGCGCACTCTGCGTAATCTGTGGTTTCACCGCCTGCCAGGACAGAGACCTTCCCGGCTCTGGCAACATGATACTGAGCACCCCCGACGCATCGCAGATCACGGGCACACCCAGCGGTGACAACAACTACGACTACACGCTCACGTGGCCTGCCGGCAACAGCGGCGCCACGATGCAGGTAGCCGTCTACAAGAACGGCACGCAGATGCAGGCCCTCACCCCCTGCCCCGCAGGCTCGTTCACGCTGAAGAACCTCGAGACCAACCAGTTCTACGAGTTCCTCTTCAAGTATGCCAACGACGAGGCCCTCTCCAACGGCGTGATGACCACCTACACCCGCCTCGGCGCCACCGCCCCCACCGACCTGAAGTTCGAGCAGATCGACATCAACGACGACCAGCGCGACCTGCAGGTGACGTGGAAGGCCAGCGACGATGCCACCTCCTACCTGCTGACGATGGTCAACGGCGACGGCTCGCGCCAGATCTCCGAGACCGTCAGCGGCACGAGCTACCTGCTCAAGGACGTGGCCATGAAGGAGCGCTGGGAGGCCACCCTCATCGCCCAGAACAGCGACGGCAAGGCCCTGCCCATCCAGGGCTCCACGAAGATCGGCGGTAAGATCCCCGCCTTCCTCTCCGAGTACGCCACGCCCGAGGAGCTCGTAGCCAACGGCGACGACGACGAGGCATCGGCATGGCTCTGGTTCCACGAGAACTATCCCAAGGGCGAGTACGTCTACTTCGGCAACATCAGCAAGGTGGAGGACATCGAAGACTACCGCATGCTCTTCTGGCTGCGCGACCTCGAGACCGGCAACGTCGACGACATCTGGAACTTCTCCGAGGTGGCCCGCAACGCCGCTCCCTGCATCGAGCAGTACGTCAAGAACGGCGGTAACCTGCTGCTCTGGTCGCACGCCGTACCCTACATCGGCACTATCAACCGCCTCTCCACCTCCCTGCTGCGCGGCGTGAGCAACGCCTTCGGCTGCGGCACCGGCGGCTGGAACCCCGACGTGTGGAAGATGGGCGTATGCCTCAACACGGGCGCCTTCTCTAAGGACCTCAGCACCCATCCCATCTACTCGGGCATCGAGACCGAGAAGCTCAACGACAACTGCTTCAAGGCCATCGCCTTCAAGGGAGCCGGCTGGACGGAAGACCACAACTGCCTGTTCTTCGACATCCCCGTGAAGCTCACCGAGCTCGACAACACCTCCGAGGACTGCTACAACGTCGTCACCGAGGAGTACGGCATCTATCCGCTCGGCACGTGGGATTCACAGTGCAGCTGGGTGTCTCAGCTCAACGTCTGGGAGGCCAAAGGCGCACCCAAGGCTCCCGACGGATTCCAGAAGGGCAGTGGCTCCGTGCTCTGCATCGGCAACGGCGGCTGCGAGTTCTCCATGAAGAACGAAGACGGCACCCCCGACAAGAGCGCCAACCCGAAGAACAACTCCTGCCAGGGCAACGTGCTGAAGCTTGCCAAGAACAGCATCGACTACCTGATGTCCATCTAAGGACATACAGGCATACCACAAGAGAGAGGCGACTGCGCGTGCGGCCGCCTCTCTCTCTTTCAAGCAGGCCGCATCGGAAAATGGATGGGGACTATCCGGGCACAGGGGAAGAGAATGCTCAAAAAGGGAAAGGGAAATGCTAATTTCGCACAAAAAATGAGGCATGAACGATTTTTGATAATAAATGAAACAAATCTTATCGCCGGAATGGGAAAATTGCCGTATCTTTGCAACGTGTTTAGGATTCATACAAGAAGTAATTGGTTTAGGTTAATTTTGGTTAGTTTTTAGTGTCATGAATAGGAGAGTGCGGGAGCATTCTCTTATTTTTTTTCGAGGCTGGAGAGGCGATGCAAAAATCGTACATTGGATGTAAAAAATGATACAATGAACGATTTTTTATAACTTTTGAAACATAATTTATAGTATATTCTGCACAAATACAGTACCTTTGCGGCAGAATTTTCAAAACAAACAATGAATAACGAGATGAACAGAAAAGTATTTTCAATCGCCGCCGGCATGCTGATGGCACTGTCGGCACAGGCTCAGGTAAGCCCGATGGTGCTCAGCGAGAACCATGCGATGGTGCGCCTGGAGACGGGCAGCAAGTACGTGCTGCTGCCTGTGGAGGAGAAGGCGGAGATCGCCAACGTGAGAGTGATCGGCCTGGACAACCAGTGCACGCGTCGTCCGAACGTGCGCCTGGCCGTGGATAACGTTGACTACTTCGTACCCCTGGAGGTGAAGGACGGGCAGACGCTCGACATCATCTTCCACGGGGACCGCCGCACGAAGGGCGCCATGAAGGGCTTCGCCTGCTGGAAGGAGATGAAGTTCAGCAACACCTTCGACACAGCCAACCGCGAGAAATTCCGCCCCGTCTATCACCACACACCGGAATATGGCTGGATGAACGACCCCAACGGTATGTTCTACAAGGACGGCGAGTGGCACCTCTGCTACCAATGGAACCCCTACGGCTCGCAGTGGGAGAACATGACGTGGGGCCACAGCGTGTCGCGCGACCTGATACACTGGGAGGCACTGCCGACAGCCATCGAGGCCGATGCCATCGGGACGATCTTCAGCGGATCGTGCGTGGTGGACAAGCAGAACACGGCTGGCTACGGCAAGGACGCCATCATCGCCTTCTACACCTCGGCAGCCGAGAGCCAGACACAGTCGATGGCCTACTCGACAGACGGCGGCCGCACCTTCAAGAAATATGAGAAGAACCCCATCATCACCAGCGACAAGCCCGACTTCCGCGACCCGCACCTCTTCTGGTACGAGGGGACAAAGAGATGGATCATGCTGCTGGCAGTAGGCCAGGAGATGCACATCTACTCGTCGGCCAACCTGAAGGACTGGGCCTACGAGAGCGCCTTCGGCCGTGAGTACGGCAACCACGACGGTGTGTGGGAGTGCCCAGACCTGATGCCGCTGCCGGTAAGAGGCACGGGACAGCAGAAGTGGATGCTGCTCTGTAACATCAACCCCGGCGGCCCCTTCGGCGGCAGTGCCACCCAGTACTTCGTCGGACAGTTCGACGGCCACAAGTTCACTTGCGAGTCAAAGCCCGAGGTGACGAAGTGGATGGACTATGGCAAGGACCACTACGCCACCGTCACCTTCGATAATGCCCCCGACAACCGCCGCGTGGCCATCGTGTGGATGTCTAACTGGCAGTATGCCGGCGCGGTGCCCACGAAGCAGTTCCGCTCAGCCAACGCCCTGCCCCGCGACCTCGACCTCTTCACCGACGGCACGGAGACCTACTGCGGCGTGATGCCTTCGAAGGAGGTGGACGCCCTGCGCGGCAGCAAGCTCAAGAATCCGACCAGCGCCTGCGAGATCGTGGTCGACGTGAAGGGAACGATGGAACTCACCCTCTCCAACACGAAGGGCGAGCAGGTGACGATGAAGTACGACGCCCAGAAGCAGACCTTCGCCATGGACCGCACGAAGAGCGGCGACTGCAGCTTCAGCGAGGCCTTCCCCATTGTGACCGTCGCTCCTACCCACGGCAACCTGAAGCAGCTGCGCCTGTTTATCGACCACAGTAGCATCGAGGCCTTTGCCAGCGACGGCAAGATGGCCATGACAAACCTCGTGTTCCCCTCGGAACCCTACAGCGTTATTAAGGTGAAAGGCGGTAAGGCCACGATCTATTCGTTGGGCTATTGAACCATCGGACGATTGGTGACAGACTGTCGGTAATTGTAAAATCGTAAAATCGTATAATATCAACATGAATAAGACCAACAAACTAGCCCTGATTTCGGTGATGTTCTGCTTCTTCGCCATGGGATTCGTAGACCTGGTGGGCATTGCATCCAACTATGTGAAGGAAGACCTCGGACTCAACGACTCGACAGCCAACATCTTCCCCTCACTCGTATTCTTCTGGTTCCTGATCTTCTCCGTGCCCACCGGCATGCTGATGAACAAGATCGGGCGCAAGAACACCGTGCTCCTCTCGCTCATCGTGACCATCGTGTCGCTGCTGCTGCCGCTCTTCGGCGAGAACTTCGGCATCATGCTCTGTGCCTTCTCGCTATTGGGTATCGGCAACGCCCTGATGCAGACATCGCTCAACCCGCTGGTATCGACGGTGATGGGTGGCGGCAACCTCGCCTCGACGCTCACCTTCGGACAGTTCATCAAGGCCATCGCCTCGTTCCTGGCACCCTATCTGGCCATGTGGGGCGCCACGCAGGTGATCCCCAACTTCGGCTACGACTGGCGCGTGCTCTTTGCCATCTACTTCGTGGTGGGCCTCCTGGCTGCCGCCCTGCTGGCCGTGACACCCATCGAGGAGGAGAAGATCGAAGGCAAGGCATCAACCTTTGCCGAATGCCTGAAGTTGCTGGGCACGCCCATCGTGCTGCTCTCGTTCTTCGGCATCATGTGCCACGTAGGCATCGACGTGGGTACGAACACCACCGCACCGAAGATCCTGATGGAGCGCCTGGGCATGACCCTCAACGACGCCGCCTTCGCCACGAGCCTCTACTTCATCTTCCGTACCATCGGCTGCCTGACGGGCTCGTTCTTCCTCCGCGTGCTGCCCAACCGCACGTTCTTCATCATCAGCGTGGTGATGATGGCGCTCTCGATGTGCGGACTCTTCTTCGGCACAGACAAATGGATACTCTATGCCGCTATCGCACTCGTGGGCTACGGCAACTCGAACATCTTCAGCATCTGCTTCGCACAGGCCCTGACGGCCATGCCGCAGAAGCAGAACGAGGTGAGCGGACTGATGATCATGGGACTCTTCGGAGGCACCATCTTCCCGCTGCTCATGGGCTTCATGAGCGACGCCATGGGCCAGGCCGGTGCCGTCATCGTGATGGCAGTGGGCGTAGCCTATCTCTTCACCTATATCAACCGCGTCAAGTAATCAATAACATCATACAAATAAAAACTTATAACTTATGAAAAGATATGTAGTAGGACTCGGAGAAGTGCTGTGGGACGTGCTTCCCGAAGGAAAGAAACTGGGTGGCGCACCTGCCAACTTCGCCTATCATGCCGGACAGTTCCTGGGCATGGACAACACGATAGCCATCAGTGCCCTTGGTGAGGACAAGCTGGCCGACGAGACCATCGAGGCCCTCCGCGAGCACGACCTGAACGACCTGCTGCCCCGTGTGCCCTACCCCACAGGCACGGTACAGGTGGAACTCGACGAGCAGGGCATCCCCACTTACGACATCAAGGAGAACGTGGCATGGGACAACATCCCGCTCGACGACGACATCCAGGAGATTGCTAAGAACTGTCGCGCCGTATGCTTCGGCTCGCTGGCACAGCGCAATGTTGTCAGCCGCGAGACCATCCACCGGTTCCTCGATCTCACGCCCGAGGACTGCCTGAAGATCTTCGACATCAACCTGCGCCAGCAGTTCTACACGAAGGAGGTGATCAAGGAGTCGCTGCTACGCTGCAACATCCTGAAGATCAACGATGAGGAGCTGGTACTCATTGGCCGCATGTTCGGCTATCCCGGCCTCGACATCGAGAACAAGTGCTGGCTGATCCTCGGCAAGTACAACCTCGACATGCTCGTGCTCACCTGCGGCACCAACGGCTCGTATGTGTTCACCCCGGGCGCCATGTCGTTCCAGGAGACACCGAAGGTGAAGGTGGCCGACACCGTGGGCGCTGGCGACTCGTTCACCGGCTCGTTCGTGGGCAGCATCCTCAACGGCAAGTCCGTGCCTGAGGCTCACAAGACGGCCGTTCAGGTGAGCGCCTTCGTCTGCACCCAGAATGGCGCCATGCCCGTCGTGCCCGACAGTCTGAAAGGGTAGTCTTGCTACAAGTTACATTTGACGGTTTACAGGTGATTACTTTGCTGACGGTTGTTTAGCAGGCATATCATCTGTAAACCGTCAACTGTAAGTCGTCAACAAAAAATTGCAAATATATCTGCGTTCTCTTCGCTAAATCGAATTTTTGCACTACCTTTGCACCCACAAATCTTTAAACATGCGAAAAGTAATAGGTATAGGCGAGACGATTCTCGACATCATTTTCAAGAACGAACAGCCGATAGGGGCTGTGCCAGGAGGCTCCGTCTTCAACGGCGTCATCTCACTGGGACGGGCAGGCGTGAACTGTGCCTTCATCAGCGAGACTGGCGACGACCGCGTAGGCAGCAATATCATCCAGTTTCTCAAAGACAACCACGTCGATGCCGACTGCGTGAACGTCTATCCAGAGTCGAAGTCGCCCGTGTCGCTGGCATTCCTCAACGCGCAGAACGACGCAGAGTACATCTTCTATAAAGACCACCCGCACGACAAGCTCGACTTCACGTACCCCGACATCCAGGCTGACGACATCGTGATGTTCGGCTCGTTCTATGCCCTGAACCCCGTGATCCGTCAGCAGATGTTCGCCTTCCTCGACTATGCCCACAGCCGCGGGGCCATACTCTACTACGACGTGAACTTCCGCGCCTCGCACCAGAACGAGGTGATGAAGGTGAGCGCGAACATCCTGGAGAACTTCGAGCTGGCAGACATCGTCAGGGGAAGCAAGGAGGACTTTGAGGTGATGTTTGGCAAACACGATGCCGAGACGGTCTACAGGTCGCACATCGACTTCTACTGCAAGAACTTCATCTACACCCAAGGTGCAGAGGCCATCGAGGTGAGGGGCGCAGGGAAATTCGCACATAGCTACCCCGTCAGGCAGACGGAGACCGTCAGCACCATCGGTGCTGGCGACAACTTCAACGCAGGCTTCGTGTACGGTCTCCTGAAGAACGGCATCTCGCGGGAGATGCTCGAGACGGGGCTCTCCACGGAGCAGTGGGACAGCCTCATCGGCGAGGCCAGCGCCTTCTCGGCCAACGTCTGCAAGAGCATCCACAACAGCATCGACGAGACCTTTGCCGACGAGAAAAGACGCGAGTTGGAAGTCTGTCTGAAGGAAATGGAAGAGAATAATAAATAATTGTGAATATGATAAGTGATAGCATTAAGTACATCGGTGTCGACGATCTCGACATCGATCTGTTTGAGAGTCAGTACGTAGTGCCCGAGGGCATGAGTTATAATTCCTATCTCATTGACGATGAGAAGATTGCGGTATTGGATACCGCCGACCGCCGCAAAGGCGAAGAGTGGAAGGCCAACCTGCAGGCCGCACTCAACGGTCGCCAGCCAGACTATCTGGTAGCTCACCACATGGAGCCCGACCACGCCGCGCTCATTGCCTGGATGCTGGAGACCTATCCCGGTCTGCAGCTCGTGTGCAGCGGCGCCGCCGTGAAAATGTTGCCAAACTTCTTCGAAGGCTTCAACTTCGAGGGACGTGTCATCACCGTCAAGGAGGGCGACACGCTCAGCCTCGGACAGCATACACTGCAGTTCATCACAGCACCGATGGTACACTGGCCGGAGGTGATCATGAGTTACGACACCTTGGACAAGGTAGTCTTCTCTGCCGACGGATTCGGTAAGTTCGGGGCGTTGGTCAATGAAAGGCTACGGGTAGGCGACGGAACGTCGGGAATGACCGACGACTGGGCTTGTGAGGCGCGCCGCTACTACTTTAATATCTGTGGCAAGTATGGCTCGCAGGTGCAGTCCGTGATGAAGAAACTGGCTGGGCTCGACGTTCAGGCCATCTGTCCGCTGCACGGTCCTGTGCTCAAGGGCGAACAGCTGACTGCTGCCATCAAGCTCTACGACACATGGAGCAAGTACGAGCCCGAGAGCGAGGGCGTGCTGATCGCCTATGCCAGCATTCACGGCGGAACGGCAGCCGCTGCCGAGCACCTGGGTGAGATACTGCGTAAGAAGGGGGCCGCCAAGGTCGTGGTCAGCGATTTGAGCCGCGACGATATGGCTGAGGTCATCGAGGACGCTTTCCGTTATCCGACTATTGTCGTGGCTGCTTCGAGTTACGACGCAGGCGTGTTCCCCGTGATGCACGACTTCCTCTATCACTTGCAGATCAAGAACTATCAGAAGCGTCGCTTCGGCATCGTCGAGAACGGCAGCTGGGCACCAACGGCTGGCAAGACAATGCGCACGATGATCGAGGCCCTGAAGGACTGCGAGATCGTTGAGCCGATGGTCACCATCCGCTCTCGCATGAAGGCTGCCGACGAGCCGCTGCTGGAGCAGTTGGCCGACAGCCTCCTGTCATAGCTGTCTATCGCCAGCTTCGGCAGCAAGGGCTGCCTGAAGGTCCTCGAAGGTGCTGGCCACCTTGATATAGGTGCGCCAGTCCTTGCGGGTGACACCTTTCGCATGCAGGTCGTCGAGCATGGTCACCAACGAATCCCAGAAGCCCTTCATGTTGTAGAGGATGACAGGCTTCTGATGATAGCCGATGGTGGCCGAGGCGGCCACGGTGAATACCTCGTCGAGGGTACCCAGGCCACCAGGCAGGGCGACGAACACATCGCTCTGGTCCATCATCAACTGTTTACGGTCGCTGAGGTTGTCGACGGGAATCTCCACGTCGACATAGTCGCTGGTACGCCCCGTCTTCTCCACCATCGTCGGCACGATGCCGATGGTCTGGCCTCCCGCCTCCTTCACGGCCTTGGCCAAGCACTCCATCAGGCCACAATTCACACCACCATAGACGATGGTATGCCCCTGCCGTGCCGCCCAGCGGCCGAACTTCCGCGTCAGGTCGAAGAAGTCGTAATCAATCTGCTGATTCGCAGAACAAAACACACATATTTTCATCGTTCTAAAACTCTTTCCTGCAAAGATATGGATATTTTCCGACTCCACCAAATCTTTGGGGAAGAAAAAACTAAGCGTTATTCTTGCAGGTTTCAGAAAAAATACCTATCTTTGTAGAAAATTGTGAGAATGACGTCATTCCAACAGTATTAAGAGTCATAAATTATTAGCCAAACTCTGTATGGAGCAACCTGTTCTATCACCAGTACGCAAGACCGCCGTCGGTGTTCAGTTTCTCTTCGTTGCCTTCGGGTCTACGGTACTCATGCCGCTGCTCGTGGGCCTCGATCCCTCCACGGCTCTCTTCTCGGCAGGTGTAGGCACACTTATCTTCCACCTCGTCACCAAAGGCATGGTACCCATCTTCCTGGGGTCGAGCTTCGCCTACATTGCTCCCATCATCCTGGCCTCGAAGCAGTTCGCCCTTCCTGGTGTGCTGGCGGGCTTTGCCGGCGTGGCCCTGGTCTACTTCATCGCGGCGGTGCTCATCCGCTGGCGGGGTTCCAACTTCATCAATCGTCTCTTCCCCCCAGTGGTTGTGGGGCCAACCATCATCCTCATCGGTCTGTCGCTCAGCGGCACGGCGGTGAACATGGCCTCAACAGACTGGCTGCTGGCCGTCGTCTCGCTGTTGGCAGCGATAGCCATCCTCATCTGGGGTCGCGGCATGTTCAAGCTGCTGCCCGTGATCGTGGGCGTCGCCGTGGGGTATGTGGTGGCCATCTGTCTGGGTAAGGTAGACTTCTCGGGACTGCTGAGTGCCTCCTGGCTGGCCCTGCCCCAGAATATCGCACACCCCCAGATGCCGCAGTTTGCCTGGCAGCCATTCGTGTGCATGATGCCCATTGCCACGGCATCGATCGTGGAGCATGTGGGCGACGTGTACGTCATCAGTCAGGTGGCCGAGAAGGACTTTGTGAAGAATCCCGGTCTGCACCGCACGATGTTCGGCGACGGACTGGCCATCCTCGCTGCCTCGCTCATGGGCGGCCCTCCCGTCACGACGTATAGCGAGGTGACAGGTGCGGTACAGATTACACGCGTCACCCAGCCCGTCGTGCTGCGCATCACGGCTGTCACGGCCATCGTCTTCTCCGTCATCGGCAAACTCAACGCACTGCTCCAGAGCATCCCTCAGGCAGTGCTCGGCGGCATCATGCTGTTGCTCTTCGGCACCATCGCCTCAGTGGGAATCCAGAGTCTGGTGCGTAACAAGGTAGACTTCAGCGACACGCGCAACATCATCATCGCCAGCGTTGTGCTCACCACGGGTATCGGCGGAGCCGTGCTCAGCGTGGGATCCTTCTCGCTTACTGGCATCGGCCTCAGCGCCGTCATCGGTATCATACTGAACCTCATCCTCCCTCAAACCAAGACTGTATCAGAAGATGAAAAACTTTGAAGAATTAGGTGTTAGCGAACAGATTCGCAAAGCCATTGAAGAATTAGGATTTGTACAGCCAATGCCTGTGCAGGAGGCTGTAATCCCCTATCTGATTGACAATCAGAAGGACGTGATAGCCCTGGCTCAGACAGGTACGGGCAAGACCGCCGCCTTCGGCATTCCCCTGCTGATGCGTATCGACACCTCCCGCCGCGACACGCAGGCCCTGGTACTCTCCCCCACCCGCGAACTGTGCCTGCAGATTACCGATGACATCCGCGACTTCGCCAAATACATGGAAGGCGTACACGTGGAGGCCGTCTATGGCGGTGCTGCCATAGAGCCGCAGATGCGCGCCCTGAAGAAGGGGGTGAACATCATCGTGGCCACGCCAGGCCGACTGGTAGACCTGATGCATCGTGGCTACGTGCATCTGGAGGATATCACAAACATCGTGCTCGACGAAGCCGACGAGATGCTGAACATGGGCTTCTCCGAAAGCATCAACGAGGTCTTCGAGTCCTTGCCAGCAGAGCATAACACCCTGATGTTCTCTGCCACGATGAGCCGTGAGGTGGAGCGTATCGCCAAGAACTACCTCCATAACCACGAGGAGATCGTGGTGGGCTCGCGCAACGAAGGGGCCGAGAACGTGAACCACATCTATTATATGGTGAACGCCAAGGACAAGTACCTCGCCCTGAAGCGCATCGTGGACTACTACCCCCGCATCTTCGCCATCATCTTCTGCCGTACAAAAGTGGAGACGCAGGAGATCGCCGACAAACTCATCAAGGACGGCTACAACGCTGAGTCGCTGCACGGAGACCTCAGCCAACCGCAGCGCGACCTGACGATGCAGAAGTTCCGCAACCACCTGACGCAGTTGCTCGTGGCAACGGATGTGGCTGCTCGTGGTCTCGACGTTGACGACCTGACACACGTGATCAACTTCGGGCTGCCCGATGATATCGAGAACTACACCCACCGCTCTGGCCGTACCGGTCGCGCTGGCAAGAAAGGCACATCGATATCCATCATTCACAGTCGCGAGAAGTTCAAGATCCGCAACATCGAGAAGGAGATTGGCAAGGAGTTTGTCAAGGCGGAGATTCCTTCGGCAGAGGAGATCTGCAAGAAACAACTCTATAAGGTGATGGACCAGATCGTGAAGACGGATGTCGACGACGAGGAGATTGCCCCCTTCATGCAGGACATCAGCCGCTATTTCGAATATATCGACAAGGAAGAGTTGATCAAGAAGATCGTCTCGCTGGAATTCGGCAAGTTCCTCGCCTACTATGCCGATGCTCCGGAGATTGAGCCAGTCATGCCTGACAAGAAAGAGAAGAAGCCCCAGAGCGACAGGCAGAAACTGCAGAACAAGGCCCAGAAGGGTTACCGCCGTCTGTTTATCAACCTCGGCAAGCGCGACGGATTCTACCCAGGCGAACTGATGCAGACGCTGAACCGCTTCGTGGGAGGCCGTCAGGAGGTAGGCCATATCGACCTGCTCGACACCATCTCATATTTCGAGGTGCCGGAGAAAGACGCGAAGAAGGTGATGATCCAGTTGACAGGCATCCGCTACAAGGGCCGTCAAGTGCGCTGCAATGATGCGGATGAAGGCGGCAAGCAAAGGGATGCTGTTCCTTCTCCGTCACGTGAGAAACGCGGCAGACGTGATAGTCAGACCAAACGCAGTAAGAATTCCGATTATACAGAGAAGCCCCCGCATCAGAAGAAGGACGACTGGCGCAGTCTGATGAACAAAGTGCCAAGAGACTTGATCGGCCCAGAGCCTGACTTCTCCGAAGAAGGCTGGGCCATGCGTAAGCCCCGAAAGAAGAAGAAATAAGAAAAGCCCCGATGAAAGAGCCCACTGAAAAAGTCCAGAATGTTAAATGGATTAACAGTGGTTTCAGGTAGTAGGGATATTAGAATTGTCAAATTATTATGCATTAT
>CAMNPN010000060.1 GCA_946548085.1 uncultured Prevotella sp.
TATTGTGGATGGTTTATTAATATGATTGCAAAAATACAAATATTATTTTGATACGCAAAACATTAACCTAAAAAATGATCACAAGCGCTCCGCTCTGCCGCTTTGCAAAGCAAAGAACCGACCCCATGATACGAACTTATTCATCATCGATAATTTCTTAGACGGAAAAGTGATCAGTAGAACCGACCCCGTTGAATTGTAATAGTAGAAAGCGAAGTTATCGGTTGTAGAGCTTGCAACCGAGGCCTGGGCGTAGCCGCCCCCGAAGAGGTACTTGTCTATCCTGCCATTCTTCATTGTCAGACCGCTACCATGCTGATAGTCATTCTTTTATCATTCTATTCTGCCTCCCAAAACCACCAGTCACTATATCATTTCCCAATAGTTTCTGATAGTTTTTAGGGATATACTTATAATCTTTTAATACATGGAGCGTATCATTATCCAACATTATTGTCTCTTTATCAATTATCTTCACATGATATTCTATGTCATGATACATAATAATCGTGGAATCGTTTAAGGGCTTCCATGTGGTCGACATTTCAAAGTCCGGCATCAAAATTTCCATAAATTCCCCTGATCTCGATACACAAAAATTCTCCTTTCTTCCATTGACATCAAAATAATGATAGCGATTAGGAACTCCTTGTTTATACCAATACCTAAAATTACCGCCACATATAACATCCTCTATACGTGGAGCTTTATTCTCACATGACATAAAGAATGCAAGAACAATCATCATTAAAATGTAGTTACTTCTCATAGCTAAAAACTAATTGAGTTACCCCCATCATGATAAATAGGAGTACCATTCATACCGTGACTTTCAAAAAGTCGTGGCTAATTTATCCTACTCTATATTAAGACGGCGGTTCTTGGGATATTTTACTTTATATTGCAGGATCAGGTCGCGTTGCTCGCCGGGTTGGAGCTGTAGTGGCCACTTGATGATGCCTGTCTGCTTATCAAACTGGCCATCACTCAGCTCTTCCATGCTTACCTCGATACTGGTATTACGCGAGATGGGAGCCTGATCAAACACGGTGATGTTGACACTCTCCTGACGATTGTTCTTTACGGTGATGCGCCACTTCATCGTCTGCTCCTGATTGCTGCCGAAGAATCGACGTGTAGAACTCTCGCTGACCTTGATTCGCTGTACACGGATACTCTGGTCGCGCCCCATCGAAAAGTGGAGCGTGTCGCTACTTACGTTGGGATCGAGAATACTCTTACCCACAAACGAATTGTCGAAATAGACATTAGCCTCGCCCTCCATCAGGTTGAGTTTCTGCCAGTCGGTAGCGTCAGCCACCAAGAATGACTCTTTGTCAATCTTGGGTATGCCACGATACTCGTATGTAGCTGGCAACTGATGACGTGTAATCTCGGTAGTTGTTGTCTTGCCGCCATCAGGTAAAGTCAGCAGCTGTTTGATGTCGAACTCATAGCCGAACTGTGCCTGTTGCTGATTGACAGAGATAACCTCGCTCTCGTCCATCTCTTCTTCCACAGCTAAATCTTCCATCATCGGTATGCTCTCTCTCGCTTTTAATACTTCGCCTTTGGATTTGCGTCCCTTCTTTGATGTGCCATAGCCCACAACGGTGACCTCTTCCAAACGCTGTTCATCTTCCTTCATACGGATATTCAGCGTAGAACCAGGAGTGGCTGTGCGAGTCTGCGTCTGATAGCCGATATAGGTAAAAGAAAGCTGACGATGGTCTTGTGGCAAGGTGATTGAGTAATAGCCGTCAATGTCGGAAACGGTACCTATTTGTGTACCTTTTATTATTATAGAGGCGCCAACAATGGGGGAGCCATCTTCAGCATCCACGATTTTTCCACTGACAGTACTGCCATCAGAATCAAAACTGTATGTAGGAGCCGACAAACCATAATCCAGCCAATAGGTTTTCAACTGCGGTGCAACGTTAGAGCGGGTTGGATTGGCCGATGAAAGTGTGACGGGCACGTTTTTCCATTCTTCCCTGGTGTTCTGATAGATATTGGCCTTGTAAGACAGTTGCAATGGTTCCTTGATGCTGTTAGAACGTATATCGTAGCTGGGAAACCAACCGGCATTCTTCACATAATAGGTAATGTCGAAGTCAGCACGGCCGGCCTGTTTGGCTTCTAACTTCACATCAATCTCCGTGATGTTCTTCAGCTTTAGCTTGGCTATCGAGTCGCAAGTGTCTTGTTTACGCTTCAATTCATCATTCAGTTTTTGCAACTGCTCTTCCAGCTCCTGGCTGCGTTTCTTCACCGAAAGCACCTGTTGTGCATAGTAGGCATTCAGCTCCTTAATGTTTGCCAATGGTGTGGCCACTGTCCTGCCTGCCACCGAGCAGTTGGTTTTTACCAGCTCCAGCTGTGCGGTCAGCATCTCCTGTTCATCCTTTGTCTGCTGGATACGACGTTCCACAGCCTTTACATCATCCTCAGCGGCACGCAGTCTCTTGACTTGTGCAGCCGAATCAGGATGAGCAGTTCGCTCGCTGACTCCTAATATTGTGAGGTGACCCTTGGCCTTTACCTGCAAGCTCTTCTTGTCCATATAGGGAGAAAAACCAGTAAACGTCACCACTTGTTCGCCTGGCACCAAGATTACACTTTTGGAGCGCTCCACCTGAGCACCATTGGTAAACACAGTCACTTTGTTGATCGAAGCAGTCTGCTTATCAACAGCCTTAGTCATCACTGCCGCCATCAGGCAAAATGCAATCATCATTTTACGCTTAATATTCATAAGGTATAATATTTTTCTTTATGTGATTAATATCGCTGCAAAAATACGTACTTATTCTGAAACTGCCAAATATTTTTGGAAGAAAGAAAAATCTCAAAATCTCAAAATCTCAAAATCTCAAATCTCAAAACTAAAATTCATTTTGAATTCAAAATCTCTTCAAAATGAATTAATATAATAATATATTATTATATTAAAATATTTATTGTAACAGCGTGCCTGTCCCCCTGTTATTGACGAGGCCGCCAAGCTGCAGCTCATGATGCGCATGGACTACCCCACGATGCACCTCTTCCGCCTCTCCCACCACGAGCGCAACCGCCTG
>CAMNPN010000061.1 GCA_946548085.1 uncultured Prevotella sp.
GGAATATCCCGACGAGCACTTCACGGCCATCATCGACAAGGAGGCCATCACCAAGGTGGTGAGCAACCTGTTGACCAATGCCAACAAATATACGAAGGACGACGTGAGGCTGACGTGTGTCGTGGAACCCGATGGCGAACACTTCCGTGTCGTGGTCAGCGATAATGGCGTCGGCATCCGTGAGGAAGACCGCCAGCGCATCTTCGACGCTTTCTTCCAGGCCCAGGACAACAAGCCCGGTACGGGCATCGGCCTGAATATCGTGAGGAATATCGTCGACCTGCACCACGGCACCATCAGCGTGGAGTCGGAGGTGGGCAAAGGTTCGACCTTCACCGTCGTGCTGCCTTCAGTACAGGCAGAGTCGGGGGATGAGGAAAGTGGAAAGAGGAAAGAGAAAAGAGAAAAGAGGAAGGAGAATACTCCAAGCGCGGATGCTGCCGCAGAACACATCTCCCTCCACACTCCACCCTCCACCCTCCACGAAAATACCCTTCTTATCGTCGAGGACTCCGACGACATGCGCGACTTCCTGTCGGATAATTTCCGCGACCAGTACGAGGTTGTCACGGCGGGCGACGGTCTTGAGGCGCTCCACCTGCTCGGCAAGCATGAGGTGAGCCTCATCATCAGCGACTGGATGATGCCCAGGATGGACGGCGCAGAGTTCTGTCGCCGTGTACGCCGTGATCCGCTGACGAGCCATATCCCCTTCGTGATGCTCACCGCCAAGACCGACGACGACTCGAAGGTGGAGGGCATGGATGTCGGTGCCGACACCTATATCGAGAAGCCTTTCTCCGTACAGTATCTCGAAGCCTGTATCCGCAATATACTCCTCATGCGCCGCCGGCTGATAGAGAAGTTCTCCACCCAGCCGCTGGAGCCTGTCACAGAGATTGCCCAGAACCCCACGGACAATGATTTCCTGCAGAGGATGACTAAACTGATTGAGGACAACTTCTCGAACTCTGACCTCAACGTGAACTTCCTGGCCGACAAACTGAACATCAGCCGCAGCGGACTCTTCGCCAAGATGAAGGCGCTGGCCGACGTCACGCCCAACGAGATGATACAGATCATCCGCCTCAAGCGAGCCGCCCAGCTGCTGAAGGAGGGGCAGTACTCCGTCAGCGAGGTCGGCTACATGGTGGGCTTCTCCAATCCATCCTACTTCTCGAAGTGCTTTACCAAGCAGTTCGGCATCCGCCCTGCCGACTACCTGAAAGAGAAGTAGGCGCGGCTTAGTCCCAAATATATCGCCGTCGTCCACAATAAAAAGGGCTGGCAGAACGTTATTACTCTGAAAAATGTTCGACAGAAACGTGAGAAGCGCCTGGAGGATGATAATCGGATGCGCTCTCCTGTTCCTTTGTCTGTGTGCAAAGGCCCAGGAGTACGTGAACTTGACGGCACAGCAGGTCAGGATCGACTCGCTGTTGCCCGTCTATACGTATCAGAAGCAGTTGGGCAGCCATTATGCCGACTCCGTCTGGCACGTCAGCATCGAGTATCCCCTATTCATCGACATGTCGGAAGAGGATGTGGCCCGTCTGCGGCAGCTCGACCAGGAGGCGCTGCCACCGCTGCCCGAGGTATCGCAGACGGTGGGCGTGGTGCGCAGACAAGGCGTGCTCGAAGTGTCGCTGGTACCTCTGGTGTATCGCGACGGGAAGTACCAGAAGCTGGTGTCCTTCAAGCTGAACGTGACGTCCACGCCTGTGGCAAAGACCCGTGCCGACGCAGTAACGAACGGTGCTCGCTATGCCGGCCACTCTGTGCTCAGGGAAGGCGCCTGGGCGAAGATCAGCGTGCCCGCGACGGGCTTCTATGAGCTGACGGACGCCCTGATCAAGAAAGCAGGCTTTGCCG
Organism: uncultured Prevotella sp.; assembly: GCA_946548085.1. Lineage (GTDB taxonomy): Bacteria > Bacteroidota > Bacteroidia > Bacteroidales > Bacteroidaceae > Prevotella. The sequence continues at coordinate 1,873 of CAMNPN010000061.1, forward strand.
ACCCTGCAAAGGTAAAGCTCTACGGCTATGGCGGGGCGTTGCAGCCCGAACGGCTGACGGCTGACTACCTGGCGGAGAGCGATGACCTGACGGAGGTGGCTACCTGTGAGGTCGACGGACGGAGGGTGTTCTACGGCATCGGACCTGTGAACTGGGCCTCGGCCACGACGACCGGACGCACGAGGAACCCCTATTCACAATACGGCTGCTACTTCCTGACGGAGAGCGACGACGCCCCTCTCTCCATCAGTCTCGACGAACTCACGGCAGCCCATTACCCCACGGCCAACGACTACCACGACCTGTACGAGGTGGACAACTTCGCCTGGTATCATGGCGGTCGTAACTTGTTTGACAAGACCCTCTTCAGCATCGGCACACCGCGCAGCTACACGCTCCAGGCCAACGGCGCCACAGGCACGCTGTCTGTGGCCCTGACCTTCAACGGCAGCTTCGGCGCCACCGTGGCCGTGAACGACTCTACCGTGGGCACCATCAGCCGGAGCGTGACCCTCGACAGCTATACCGAGGCTGAGGAATATGTCATAGACTACCCGCTGGATATCCTGAAGGCAGGGGCGAACACCGTCACCATCACCCAGACCTCGGGCGCCGACCTGCGACTCGACTATCTCTCGCTGACACTCGCCGAGCCCAAGGCACTGGTCGACCTGCACGGTGACCTGCCCGTGCCCGACTTCCACTATCAGATCATGAACCAGGACCATCATACCGACGAGGCCGTCGACATGGTGATCATCATACCCACCAACCAGCAAGTGCTCACGGAGGCCGAGCGCATAAAAGCCTGGCACGAGAGCCACGACGGTCTCCGCGTGAGGATCGTTCCGGCCGACGAGCTGTATAACGAGTTCTCCAGCGGTACCCCCGACGCGACGGCTTACCGACGCTATATGAAGATGCTCTACGACCGCGCCGAGACGGAGGCCGACCTGCCGCGCTACCTGCTGCTCTTCGGCGACGGCGCCTGGGACAACCGCATGCTCTGCGACGACTGGGCAGGCTGCGACCCCGACGACTACCTGCTCTGCTATGAGAGCAACAACTCGTTCAGCCACGTGCACTGCTACGTGAGCGACGACTTCTTCTGCCTGCTCGACGACGAGGAACAGATACAGGAGACCTCGGGCTCGACGACGGTGTACAGAGGCAAGCCCGACGTGGCCGTCGGACGCTATCCGGCACGCAACGCTGAACAGGCGAAGGCGCTCGTCGACAAGACGCTGAGCTACGCCCGCAACGAGTATGCCGGGTCGTGGCAGAACGTCATCTGCATGATGGGCGACGACGGCAACAGCAACTCGCACATGGCCACCGCCGACCGCGTGGCTACGCTCGTGACAGACAGCTTTCCTGGCTATCAGGTGAGGAAGATCTACTGGGATGCCTATCAGCGCGTATCGTCGGCCACGGGTTATACCTACCCCGAGGTGACACGGCAGATCAAACAGCAGATGGCCGACGGGGCGCTCATCATGAACTACAGCGGCCACGGAGCACCTTACTCCTTCTCGCACGAACTCGTGATGCGACTGGCCGACTTCGAGTCGTCGGTGACGAACCACCTGCCCCTGTGGCTCACCGCCTCGTGCGACATCATGCCCTTCGACGGACAGGAGGATAACATCGGCGAGACGGTCATGCTCAGTCAGAAGGGTGGCGGCGTGGCCTTCTTCGGCACGACCCGCACGGTGTATGCCAACTACAACGAGGTGATGAACCTCGCGTTCACCAAGTATGTGCTCACCCCCGGCAACACCATCGGCGAGGCAGTGAGGCTGGCAAAGTGCGAGCTCGTGGCCACGGGGCGCGACACCTCGCCCAACAAGCTGCAGTACACCCTGCTGGGCGACCCGGCGCTCGCCCTGGCCTGTCCGCAGGCACAGGTGGTGGTCGACAGCATCAACGGCCTCCCCGTAGGCTCGGCTGTCACCCTCGGAGCCGGCAGCACGGCCACCGTGGCGGGTCATGTGGTGCGCGGCAATGCGGTAGCGACAGACTATCAGGGTGTGGTGACGGCCACCGTGAGCGACGCCGAGGAGACGATCGTCTGCAAACTCAACGACACGTCGTCGCAGGGCGCTCAGGAGGCGTTCATCTACACCGACCGTACGAAGACCCTCTACCAGGGCTCCGACAGTGTCAGGCAGGGCCGCTTCTGTTTCACCTTCGCCGTGCCGAAGGATATCAGCTATGCCGACGGCAGCGGACTGATGACACTCTACGCTGTGAACAACGACCATAGCGAGACCGCCCACGGACTGACAAGCGACTTTGTACTCGCCGACAGCGAGGCGACGGCCAACGACTCCATCGGACCCTCCATCTTCTGCTACCTCAACAGCCGCTCGTTCTCCAACGGCGACAAGGTGAACGCCACGCCCTACTTCTTTGCGGAGCTCTACGACGAGAGCGGCATCAACGCTTCGGGAAGCAGCATCGGTCACGACCTGGAGCTGATCATCGACGGCGAGATGGCTCAGACGTATAACCTCAACGACTACTTCGCCTTCGACTTCGGCGACTACCGCAGCGGTACGGTGACCTTCAGCATCCCCGAGCTTACCCAGGGGGCACACTCCTTGTTGTTCAGGGCCTGGGATGTGCTGAACAACTCGTCCGTGTCGCACCTCTCGTTCCAAGTGAGCGGCGATGCAGCCACGGGTGACGTGAACGTTGTATGCAAGAAGAACCCCGTACGCGAGCAGGCCTCGTTTATCATCACCCAAGGCATGGCCGCCACGGATATCGACATCATGATGGAGGTGTTCGACCTCTCGGGGCGGCAGCTGTACAAACGGGAACTGAAGGGTGCCACCACCAACGGGGCGTACGTGCTCGACTGGGACCTGACGCTCAGCGGCGGCTCGCTGCTCAGCACGGGGGTGTATCTCTGCCGGTTTACCGTGGGCGGCGTCGCTAAAACCGTTAAATTGATAGTCCTTAAACAATAAATAGGTGGCGGAAACGTTATTATAGGGCGTGTTGTTACGAAGAAAAAAGCAGATATATGAAGATAAAAGATTCTAATAGTGGAAAGTGGAAAGAGGAAGGTGGAAGAAGATCACTTCGTCCACTGTCAATGTTCCTGATCGTATTCTCTTTCCTCTTCCCCCTCTCTTCTCACCTCTCACCTCTGTATGCTGAGGACGAAGACAAGCTGCAGATGTTCAACCCCGTGGAGCATGCTGTCATCTCGCAGACCATCGCCCCTGATGCCCGTGGTGCCTCCATGGGTGACATCGGTGTGGCTACAGACCCCGATGTGAACTCGCAGTACTGGAACCCCGCAAAGTACCCCTTCTGCATCAGCCGTTCGGGCTTCGCCCTGAACTACACACCCTGGCTGCGACAGCTCGTCAACGACATCGACCTGGCCTACGTGGCCGGCTACTACCGCATCGGCGACTACTCATCGATATCGGGTTCGCTGCGCTATTTCTCGCTCGGAGAGGTGTTCGCCGACGACGGCATGAGCGTGAAACCCTACGAGATGTCGCTCGATGTGGCCTATGCGATGATGCTCAGTGAGAAGTTCTCGCTGGCGGCTGCCATCAGATGGATTCACAGCGACCTGCGCTACGACTACAGCGAGGACTCCTCGCCCGCCTCGGCCTTCGCTGCCGACCTGGCGATGTATTACAACAACTACATCATGCTCGGCAATCGCGAGTGCCAGCTGGGATTAGGTCTGAACATGTCGAACATCGGCTCGAAGATATCGTTCTACGGCGACGACGAGAGTCAGTTTCTGCCTGCCAACCTCCGTCTGGGTGCCTCGCTGATGGTGCCCGTCGATGAGTATAACCGCTTCACCATCTCTGCCGATGCGAACAAGTTGATGGTGCCCACCGTGCCGCGGCAGGAGGAGGGTGAGTCGAACAGCGACTACCAGGACCGTGTGCGCCGCGAGTACAGCGACGTGAGCTCGATCAGTGGCATGTTCAAGAGCTTCAGCGACGCCCCCGACGGCTTCAAGGAGGAGCTCGAGGAGGTCACCTGGAGCGTGGGCGCCGAGTACGTCTACCACGATCAGTTCTCGCTTCGTGCCGGCTACCACCATCAGGCGGAGTCGAAGGGTAACATGAAGTATTTCACCGTCGGCGGCGGCTTCCGCATGAGTGTCTTCTCGCTCGACGTGGGCTACGTCATCTCCACCGCCCGCTCGAATCCCCTCGACCAGACGCTGCGTTTCACCCTCGCCTTCGACATGGACGGCATAAAGGATCTGTTTAGAAGATAATGATGTTTACAGTTTACAGTTTACGGTTTACAGATGAAAACCTGGCAAGCCATTCTGTCTATAGAAGTAATCAACTGTAAACTGTAAACCGTAAACTGTAAACAATATGAAAATAAGAGTAGGCATGGGCTTCGATGTCCATCAGTTAGTAGAAGGCCGCGACCTCTGGATGGGCGGCATCAAGATAGAACATAGTAAGGGACTGCTGGGTCACAGCGATGCCGACGTGCTGCTGCATGCCGTCTGCGATGCCCTCCTGGGGGCTGCGAACATGCGTGACATCGGCTACCACTTCCCCGACACCGCTGCCGAGACTGATGGCATGGACAGCAAGGTGATTCTGAAAAAGACCATCGAACTGATAGCCACGAAAGGCTACCGGCTGGTGAATATCGATGCCACCATCTGTGCCGAGCGCCCGAAGATGAACCCCCACATCCCCGCGATGAAGGCCTGCATGGCTGCCATCTGCGGCTGCGATGAGGATGATATCTCCATCAAGGCCACGACGACGGAGAAACTGGGCTTCACTGGTCGTGAGGAGGGCATCTCGGCCTATGCCGTCTGCCTGATCGAGAAATAAGCGAATGCGCTTGTTTCCTGTAACAAGTCACATCTTTTCCCCCAGGGCTATCGGAACGGATAGTACGTCAGTCCGATAGTCAGGGCTCTGTTGTAGTATGATTGCATGACGTTGGCGAGCTCCGCCTTGGGCTGGCCCGCAATGTCGTGGAAGTCGGCATACACATTGCACCGTCTGCCGAGGTCTTTGTTCAGTTTCACCGAGGCGTACAGGTGGGCGTATTGCTTGAGATAGCTCTCCCGCCTGCTGTTGTAGATAAGTGTCGACGACAGTCTGAAGCCCTTGCCCAGCAGTAGGGTGGGTGACAGTTTCAGTACGACAAAGTCGTTGTTATGGCCGTCTGGGAAGATGGCCCCGCTGTTGATGTGTTGGTGGTACAGGTTTGCGCCGGCCGTCAGCCTGACAGGCCCCTTGTACCAGGTGACCGACGTGCGCAGCTCCGTCAGCGACTCGTTCGTCGTCGGCTGGTCGGTCAGCAACGTGTGCATCAGCCCTCCCGTCGCTACGAGTCCCGGGCGCTGGTAGGTATAGCGCAGTTCCGACCGCCAGGCCAGGTTGGTCTCCACGCTCGTGTTGTAGCGCAGGCGGTTGTCGGCGTCAATGTCGTAGAAGAGGGCGACGACGGGGTTGAAGTAGGTGCGACTGAAGGTGCCTTGCACGAAGTGGCGTCCTTTCTTATATCCCACGCTGGCGTGAAGGGCATGGTCGTTGCGGTGGTACGACCAGAGCGACGACGGGGGCGCGGTGTATTCCTTGTTCCAGAAGTTGTTGATTCTGAAGCGGTCGCCGATGCTGACGACCCACGGGCCCTTTGTGTAGTCGAGCTGCAGGTAGAAGTCGTTGTTCAGATACTGTTCGCGGTTGTTCTCCGGATACCAGCAGTTCTGGTAGCCTCCCTCCCAGCCGGTGGTCATCGAGAGCGACGGACTTAGGGGGATGCCGAACTCCACGATCCACCAGGGGTAGGTCGTGCGGAGGCTGCTTACGAAGTTGTCGCTGGTGTAGTTCAGGCCGGTCTCGATATACAGCCCGGCGTCGTTGTCGTTGAGTGTGCGCTCGTAGGTGGCCACGAGTTCGCCCCATCGCTGGCGCGACTGCATGTCGCCGGCACCCTCACCGCCGGCCACGCGGCGCTTCCAGTCGTCGTAGCCCTGCGAGAGTTTCAGTTTCACCAGGTCGCGGTTGGTCATCTGCCAGTCTACGAACACCATGGCGTTCTCCGTGCCTCGGCGCATGCTCACCCTGTCTGCCGTCTCGGTGGTGGTCTTGCCGTAGTGCAGGTTTGCCTGCACGAAACTCCTCACCGTCACGTTCTCGCCGCGGCTGGCGATGTCGGCATAGAGCTTCCCGTTACCGTAGGTGCTACCGTTCGCGCCGATCTTGCCCGTCAGCCCCTCGCCCTCTTTGAAGGCCAGGTCGATGGAGCCCTGCACACCGTCGGTGGCATTGTTCACCGCCCCGTAGGTGCAGACGACCACCTCACTGAGTTCGCAGGCCTTGATGCTCTCCAGCAGAGGCTCGTAGTCGACGCTCAGCATGATGTCGTCGACGCTCAGCAGATAGTCGGCCGTCAGGCTTCTGCCATCATATGACATCAGTTCCGGACAGATGTGGAGTACGTCGAGCAGCGTCATCTCCGTGTCGGGCTTCAGCTGATCTACGTGGATGACGTACTTGTTGCCCAGGTGCTCGATGACGTCTTCCTCCTGGGCTTGCACAGGTGCCAGGCAGCAGGAAAGAAGGGTGCTCAAAATTAAATTCTTAAGTCTGTTTATAATCATTATTTGAAATTTGGGTGCAAAGGTACGCATTTTTTCTGAAATAAAAGAACGATGCCACGACTCTCGCGAGCCGTGGCACCTGAAAAAGCCTATGTTTAACTAAAAATCCTTTTCTCTAAAAGAAATTTTCAGCCTTTTGGGCTAAAAATTTGAAAGTTTAAAAGGGAATTTCACAATTGCCTCCTGTTATCCAGTTGAAAACTTTCTCTTACCAATAACTAAAAACCTAAAACTATAAATATTACTACTAACCTAAAACAATCTATTAACCTTTTTGACGATGCAAAGATACGACGATTTTCGTTTTCTTCCAAGAATTTTTGAAGAATAAGTGTATATTTTCCATCATTCTTGATTTATGTCAAGCTGTTGTGTGCGAAAACACTAAATATTTATGCTTTTTCCTTTGTTTATTGCAAAAGTTGCAGTACCTTTGCGTGCAAATTATAATAATGTGTAGAATATGAAGAAATTATTGGCAGGATTACTGCTTTAAGACAGATGCGAGTACTGATAGTAAATACCAGCGAACGGACAGGAGGCGCTGCAGTAGCTGCTAACCGTCTGATGATGGCACTTAATAATTATGGTGTCAAGGCTAAGATGCTTGTTCGTGATAAAGAAAGACTGCAAAGCGGAACATTAGCCGGGCTGAATGATTCTATTACCGTCGTAGGACTTCCAAAGTCACCAATGCTCAACTGGCATTTTCTTTGGGAGCGTATTGTGATCTTCTTCCATTGCAGATTCTCTCGAAAACATCTTTTTGAGATCGACTTGGCAAATGCTGGCTCGGATATTACCAGTCTCCGAGAGTTTAAAGAGGCTGACGTCATTCATCTGCACTGGATTAATCAGGGGATGCTCTCGCTGAATGGAATCCGCAAGATTCTTAAAAGTGGCAAGCCGGTAGTATGGACTATGCACGACATCTGGCCTGCTACCTCTATATGCCACCTCACCCTCGGCTGCCGTAACTTCACTACTCACTGTCGCAATTGCCGCTTGTTGCCTGGTAAAGGTTCTTCCAATGACCTGTCTACCACTGTATGGCGAAGGAAAGAGAGGATGCTTGAAGGCAGTTCTATTTATTTCGTTGCCTGTAGTCATTGGCTCGAGCATGAGGCTAAGGCGAGTGCACTGTTGAGAGGGCAGAAGATAGCTTGCATTCCCAATCCTATTGATACTCATGTTTATCATCGTGGTGATAAGCAGGTTGCTCGTAAGAGTCTTGGCCTGCCAGAGGATAGGCGCCTGATTCTGTTTGTTTCACAGCGTGTCACAAATAAGAACAAGGGTATGGATTATCTCATAGAGGCATGTCGGCAGTTGAATGACCAGGCAAAGCAGACAAAGGATCAGACCCCTTGTGAGGTCGTGATATTGGGTGGACATGCCGAGGAGGTGGCAGGGCAACTGCCGATGAAGGCTCATCCATTAGGCTATGTCAACGATGAGCGTCGTATTGTGGAGATATATCAGGCAGTTGATGTGTTTGTCTTGCCTTCGCTCTCTGAGAATCTTCCTAATACTTTCATGGAGGCGATGGCTTGTGGGGTGCCTTGCGTTGGATTCAATGTCGGAGGTATTCCTGAGGAGATAGATCATAAGCGCAACGGCTATGTGGCTGAATATCGTGACTCGGCTGATCTGGCTAAAGGAATCCAGTGGATACTCTCCGAGGCCGACTATGACCAACTCTCTCAGGAGGCGGTCAGAAAGGTGGCACATCACTATTCGCAGCAGAGTGTGGCGCTGAA
>CAMNPN010000062.1 GCA_946548085.1 uncultured Prevotella sp.
GGACGTCAGACTGGATTTAGCAGACAAGAACGCTATCGCGTGTGAGGGTGACGCAATCGTCGAGTTGATTCCCAATGAGGTATCAAACGATATAGGGATAGGAGACCGACCCGAACGCAATTCGGGCAAGGCAACGATTAAGGTTGGACCTGCCGGCAAGACACTTACCATCCGCGTAGCTGACGAGAGTACAGAGACTGTACACCTAACTGTAAAAAGCATAAGCCAATGTGACAGAAATTGCGATGTGATAGGTTGCGACGAAGGCGGTTCGTGCGGCAGCATCGTTGTTGAGAGCGGTCAAGTGGAGTCGAGGGAATATTTCAACGATAGCGGACGAGCTTTCCGCACGACCGACGGCACCATCACTTTCGGATATAAGTATCCAAATGACGAGATTATCTTCGATGGCGGCAGCGAGGGTACGGTGAAAATTGAGGATGGTAAGCAGTTCCACTCCTACTACGACTACAACACCAAGTACAGCGGTACCATCAACCTGCAAGGAATAAATTACTTCTATGCACGGCCTGACAAGTACATCGTGACTTTCGATGAGAACGGTGGCAGCGATGTGGACAACCAGACAGTTGTCCACGGCATGAAAGCCACAGAGCCAGCAACAACTCGCGAGGGCTTCACCTTTGTGCGTTGGAACAATGGTGAAGATGCGTATGACTTCAATACAGTCGTGACAAGCGACCTGACGCTGAAGGCAGAGTGGAAACGCCCAATAACAAGCGAGGGCATCAGCATCAGCATTCCGTCGCAGGTATGGACGGGCAGCGAATTGACACCCGTCATTACCGTGACGGATGGTGAGACGGAGCTCACACTGAATACCGACTACACCGTGACGGCTCCGAGCGGCACGGTTCAGAACACTGGCAACTATACCTATACCATCACTGGCGCGGGCAACTACTCGAGCGAGTTCACGGCGATATTCAAGATCGTGCCGAAGTCTGTGACAATTGACGGAGTTAGTGGCGGCCCGCTGTCAATTACCCAAGACCAGAACGGATATACTGCCATATTTGACGGGACATCGGAAACCGACCTTAACATTACGACGACTGTCACAGTAAAGGATGTGAAGATAAGCCGTGAATTCCACAGCGGACAGGCTTCGACGGTGATACTGCCATTTGACTATACTTGCAATGACAGTGAGGGTGGCAAGTTCTACGCATTCGTGGGTGTAGCATGGAACGACTCAGAAAACAAATGGGAGGCAACCATGAAGGAACCAGGCGACGATACCAACCAAGTGACAACGCTGACAGCAAATACCCCGTATCTGTTCATGCCAAGCGGGACGGAGATGACATTCCCGAACATTCCCAATATGGCGGGTGGCACTGTGACGCTGAAACCTGCAAGTGAAGGCGGTAATTGCAGCGGGACCTCTGGAGATGGAAACTGGCAGTTCCACGGTACATACACCAAAAAGACCTGGACAGCAAGTGATTCTGATAAAGACTACGGCTTTGCTGCCACCAGCGGCACGGCAACGGATGGCACAACGGCGATTACAGCAGGTCAGTTCGTCCGCTTCACCTCTGGAGCATGGATGAAACCGATGCGCTGCTATCTGTCGTACGTCGGCACATCTGCCCCTGCTCCAGCCCGTGGTATGACACGCGCTGCAAGCGTTGGTGACGATCTGCCTCAGAGCATTACCGTGCGCCTTATGAGCCGAGGTGGTGATACTACTGCTATCGGTACGCTCGATACCAAAACTGGCGAACTCTCGTTTGACGGCTGGTACACGATGGATGGCCGCAAACTCGAAGGCAAGCCTACGAAGAGGGGTCTGTATATAAACAATGGTCGTAAGATTGTTATTAAATAATAGGAGGATAACGCAATGAAGAAGAAAGAGTATAAGAAGCCCTCGATGAAGGTAGTTCTGTTGCAACACCAATGCCGGTTATTGGCTGGTAGTCCAGAACAAATTCCCGGCTGGGACGGTGAAGGTGACTAAACATCAAAAGTGATGAATGCTGAAACAATTGGCTGGATTTACTTCTGGACGGCAGTCGGCAGCGACAACAGCCAATGATAAAACAGGCAAGAAAGGACGAAACCTACAAAGGGGCGTCCTTTCTGGCTGCAAAGGTACATAATTCGTCGAGTTTTACGGATTCCTTCGGAAACACGACAACTGAGCAGCGAAGCAACAATTCAAACACAAGTATCTGGAGTTGGTAGACTATTTACACTATCGTAGGAGTTACTATGTTGACTATAAACCCCAAGAAAAGATAGCCCAAAGTTAAAGGAGGGATAGACCTGGGGCCAAGAAAGGTTAGACCTTTCTCCGAAATTCTCTCGAGAATTTTGGGGTTTGGATAGGGGAAACTGGGAGTTTGGGCTAAGGAAAGTCGGAGTTTGGGCTAGGGAAAGTCCCAGACCTCTATCATGGCTTTACTTTTGAACAGATTCTTTCGTTTCTTGCAAACACCTACCTCGAATTTATGGAAACGCCTTTGTACAAAGGGAAAGAAGAGAGGTAGGTGTTGTCCGAACACCTAACTGAACACCTACCTCAACACCTAACTCACCACCTAACTCTGTCATCACGCCGATAGAGGATGTTGCACATTATTTCCGAGGTAGGTGTTGAGGTAGGTGTTCAGTTAGGTGATGAGGTAGGAGTTTGAAATCCAGAATCCCTTTAAATAAAGGGACTTTAGGCTATTCCGAGGTAGGTGTTTGCAAAAAACGCAACCAATATCTCTCTTAAAATTCACAGGGATGCCTACTAACGTTGATAGAAATGCCTTCCAACATAGTAAGGAATGCTTAGTACGACAGTAAGGGATGCCTGTTTAGGGGGTATAACAGGCATCTCCAACACCCTTAGAAGGCATCAGAACGAGTCGTGCAAGGCATCCCCAACAGCATGGGCAGGAATCGCCTGTCTGTGTGGGCGCAGCGGCTTCCCCGGCTATAGCAGTTGGTGACCCAGGTCCTTGTCGCGGCAGATGGCGACGACCTGGCGGATGACGGCATCCACGCGGGGAACGGGGGCCACGAAGTAGGTGGGATAGTCGGGACAGAGCACCACGAGGTTCATGCCTGCAATGCGAATGCCGTAGTGCGACTCGAGCATGTGGCGGTAGAGATTCTGCTGCATGCAGTAGTGATAATAAGAGGTGTCGGGCAGGTTGAGGCCTCGCAGGTCGGTCTTGTTGGCAAAGGCCGCGGTGATAGGCTGTCCGAGGGCGTCGACCACCTTCTTGCTGCGCTTCCAGTCGTAGATGGTGAAGGTGCCGTCGTCGTTGCGGCAGATCATGTCGATGGTGCCGGCCACGTTCATCTCCAGGTCGTAGACGGGCCACTCCTGACGATAGGGACGGATAGCGTAGTCGCGGACGAAGCAGAGGAAGTGCTGCTTCTCGCGCTCGACGGAGACTTGCTCCGTGTGACCACGGAAACAGAAGGGGCAGACGGTCTCGAAGGTGCCGTCGCGGAACCAGTTCTCCGTCTGTTCGTGCACGAAGGTGCCCACCTCGCTGGCCATACGCCCTATGCGCTCCCACTTCGTGAGCGACTCCTCGACGGGGATGTGATAGCGCTCCCACTGCCGCTGGGCCTGCTTCTGGGCATCGAAGGGCTCGAAGAAATAGGCAATCAGTGAACTGACGGGCAACAGCTGACGGCTGCCGTCATAAAGATAAACATGTCCCTCTGGCTCGAAGTCGATGTGACTGTCTTGCTCGTACAGGCCGGCATCGGTAAAGGCGGCCATCTTAGCTTCTATATTTCTCATTTCGTGTACAAAAGTACAGATTTTTTTAAACATAATATCCTTTTTAAGACATAATAACTCATTTTCAGGCAAAAGATGTTTGTGTGTTAATCTGTCTTTAAATTGTTCTTTTGTCTAAAAAAAAGAGTATCTTTGCAGCCGATGAATAACGAAACGATCATACTGAAGGATCTCAGCATCGGCTACCAGACCAAACATGGCGTCAAGACGGTGGCCGAGGGTATCAACGGCAGCATACGCAGCGGAGAACTGACGTGTCTGCTGGGTGCCAACGGTGTGGGTAAGTCGACGTTGCTGCGCACGCTCTCTGCCTTCCAGCCTGCTATCAGAGGGGAGATTTTGTTTACAGTTTACAGTTTACGGTTTACAGATGATTACACTGACGGATCTGAAGGGCTTGCCAGCAAATCAACTGTACGCTCGGCTTTGCCGCTTGCTACCGCAGGGACGCAAGAACTTAAACCGTCAACAGTAAACACAAAAGAAATAGCCTCTTTCTCGGACAAGGAACTGAGCAGGCTAATCGGCGTGGTGCTTACGGAGAAGCCAGACGTCAGGATCATGTCCGTACGCGAGCTGGTGGCCTTAGGCCGCTCACCCTATACAGGCTTCTGGGGCACCTGCTCCGAGGAAGACCTCAGCATCGTAGACGAGGCCATCGCCAAGGTGGGCATCACGGCACTCTCCCGCCGGCCTGTGCACACCCTCAGCGACGGCGAGCGCCAGAAGGTGATGATCGCCAAGGCGCTGGCACAGCAGACACCCGTCATCCTCCTCGACGAGCCAACGGCATTCCTCGACTACCCCAGTAAGGTGGAGGTGCTGCAGCTGTTGCGCGACATCTGCCGCAGTACCGGAAAGACCGTCTTCCTCTCCACCCACGACGTGGAGCTGGCCCTCCAGCTGGCAGACACCATCTGGCTGATGACACGCGACGAGCCGCTGGCCATCGGCAGTCCTAAGGCGCTGGCTGACAATGGCGACCTCGGACGGTTCATCGAGCGACAGAACATCGTCTTCGACAAGGAAACCCTGACCATACGAATCAAGAAAACATAAAAAAGGAATATACTATGATATTCGGACACGGCGATGACGCCTACCAATACGGCAGACAGATTAAGACGGACTTCAGTTCCAACATCTATTCCGATACAGACCTCTCTGGGCTGCAGGCATACCTGTCGAGTCGTTTCAACATCGTGACCCACTACCCTGAGCCCGAGCCCGTCGGCCTGGAGAAGATGCTGGCAGAAAAACTCGGCGTGCCCGAGAACACCATCATGGTAACCAATGGCGCCACGGAGGCCATCTACCTCATCGCACAACTCTACAGGGGATGGGCCTCCGTCATTCCCCAGCCCACCTTCATGGAATATGAGGCTGCATGCCAGATCCATGGACACCTTCTGTCGTATAACACCGACGACGAGCTCAAGGTACTGCCCGACGACCGCATCTACTGGCTCTGCAACCCCAACAACCCTACAGGCAACGTGATAAACAAGCACCTCATCCGCCACATCATCCGCCAGCACCCCCGTTACCTCTACGTGATCGACCAGTCGTATAAGGACTACACGCTCAGTCCGATGATCCAGCCCGCGGAAATGACTGACTGCTATAATGTGATGCTCGTCCACTCACTCTCGAAGACCTACTGCATCCCAGGCCTGCGCTTAGGCTATATCTTCAGTTCGCCCATCATCATCGACCGCCTGCGACAGATCCGTCAGCCCTGGACCGTCAATGCCATCGCCATAGAAGCAGGCAAATACCTTCTGGAGCACAACCCCAAAACGGTTACAGACCTGCCCGCCTATCTGGCAGAGGCGCAACGCCTGCGCCAGCTACTGTCGGCCATCAACGGCCTGCTGGTGATGGACACAGCAACGCACTTCATGCTCGTCAATATGGACAAGGGCAGTTCGCGGGAGTTGAAACAGTGGCTCATCAACGAGCACGGCATCCTGATTCGCGATGCCTCCAACTTCCGCAGCCTCGACGACCGCTGCTTCCGTGTCACGGCCCGAAGCCCAGAGGAAGACGACCGCCTCGTCGACGCCCTCAGGGAGTATATTGCCTTGCAGGCGAAATAGATAGCACTACGATTCTTTCTTCTTGATGACGTATCGCTGGTAATAAGTCAGCATCAGCGTGGTCATCGGCAGAGCGATGATCATGCCCAGCACACCCAGCAGCGACCCCCATATCGACAGCGAAAGAAGAATGATGGCAGAGTTCAACCCCGTCACCTTACCCATAATCTTCGGGGTGAGGAACGTGTCTTGGATAATCTGAACCACGGCGAACACGACAAGTGCCGAAAACAGCACCACCCAGAAATTCTCGCCCGTATCAGCAGCCTTGACAATAGCCAGAAGAATCGTAGGGACAAAACCTACCAGCTGCAGATAAGGTACCATGTTCAACAGTCCGATAAACAGGCCAAGGCCAATGGCCATGGGGAAGTCGATGATAATAAAGCCGATGCTGAACAGGATGCCCACACACAGGGCTACCAACGCCTGGCCACGGAAATACTTGTTCATGCCCGTCTCGATGTCGCCCATAAGCTGAACACTGAACTGACGGTATTTGGCAGGCAGCAGATTGGGCCAGCCACTGCATATCTCCTCATAGTCGAGCAGGATGAAGAGCGTGTAGAGCACGATCATCGTCAGCGAGAAAAGACCAGAGACGACACCTATAGACTGTACGATGAACTCCCACACCTTCGGCACCGCCGCCTTCATCCCTTCGAGAAAGCCCGTCTGCGTGACGATGCCCTTAATCTCATCGACAGTCAGATGCTCGCGAAGGAAATCCTGAATGGCATGGGGGATGTTGCTGAGCATGGCCGACTGAGAGAGATAGTCTACCAGCAAATCTTTCACATGGAGGCTCTCTTCAATCATCGGTGGCACGACGAGGAAGAATAGTCCTGTCAGTAGGCCACCCACGATGATGAAAGAGCACAGGATGCCGAGAATGCGGTACTTCATACGACAGCGGTACTGGAAGAACCTGACCATCGGGAACATCAGATAAGCGATGAGCCAGGCCAGGAAGAAGGGTGTCAGCACGCCACTCAACCGGTTGAGCAGCATGACGATGCCGACGACAATAATCACAGCCAACAAGCCGCGCACAAACGTATCAAAAGTAATCTCTTGCCGATTCATGTATGACATGTATATATAATCTACACTTTCTGCTGCAAAGATAAGGATTATTTTGGAAACAGACGTGTTTTTTCCCAAAAAATATTCCACCTTTTATAATATATACTGCGGGTGCCAGAGGATGTGTCGATTGTCGGATTCATGAGCGATTGGGTGTCAGAGATTTCAACCCCACGCATCACGTTCGTAAAGCAGAATCTCAGAGATCTCAGTTCGAAGGCCTTCCAATTGCTGCAAGGCCAGATTAAAGGTGATGACCAGACCTACCATTTCGTAACCAGCGCACGATTAGAGATACGCGAAAGCACCAGAAAGGAGAAAAGCAAGTAGTGAATGACTGGCTGCTGCTGTTAAAGTTTGCAATTTCACACCCCCTATTCTTCTTTATTTTAATTATTATATGTATCTTTGTGCCATCATTATCAATATTCATTGTTATGTTCAAAAGAAACACTCATTGTCACAGATTATTCTTCGTGCTGATGCTGTCGCTCGTTGCTGGTAGCATCCAAGCACAGGATCGGCTCTATGCCGACGAGTTCCCAATTGGTGATGTCACCTTGCTTGACGGTCCGCTAAAGAAAGCCCGCGACCTGAACATCAAGGTGCTGCTGCAATACGACAACGACCGTCTGCTGGCTCCTTTCCTCAAGGAGGCCGGCCTCACCCCGAAGGGCGAGTTGTATCCTAACTGGGCAGGACTGGACGGTCATGTGGGTGGCCACTATCTGACCGCCTTGGCCATGAACGCCGCTACGGGCAGCAAGGAATGCCAGCAGCGCATGGAGTACTGGATCAGCGAGTTGCAGGCCTGTGCCGATGCCAACGCCAGGAACCATCCCTCGTGGGGCAAGGGCTATATCGGCGGGGTGCCCAACAGCGACCGCGTCTGGTCTACCTTCAAACAGGGCGACTTCAAGGCCTACTTCGGTTCGTGGGTACCTTTTTATAATGTCCATAAGATCTATGCCGGTCTGCGCGATGCCTGGGTCTATTGCGGCAACGAACAGGCCAAGGCACTCTTCCTCGGCCTGTGCGACTGGGCCATCAACCTGACGGCAGGACTCACGGACCAGCAGATGGAACGCGTACTCGACACCGAGCACGGTGGCATGAACGAGGTGCTGGCTGATGCCTATGCCATCACGGGTGAGCAGAAGTACCTCGACGTGGCCAGGCGCTTCTCCCACCGGCGGCTGCTGAATCCCCTCTCCCAGCGGCAGGACTGTCTCGACAACCTGCATGCCAATACCCAGGTGCCGAAGGTGGTGGGCTTTGAGCGCATCGCCGAACTCTCGGGCGATGAAACCTATCACACGGCCAGCGCCTATTTCTGGGATATCGTCACGGGCGAGCGCTCGCTGGCCTTCGGTGGCAACAGCCGTCGTGAGCACTTCCCCAGCAAGGAGGCCTGCAAGGACTTCGTCAACGACATCGACGGCCCGGAGACCTGTAACACGAACAACATGCTGAAACTCTCCGAGGAGTTGCACCGCCGTAATCCCGAGGCACGCTTCGCCGACTTCTACGAACTGGCTACCTTTAACCATATCCTCTCCAGCCAGCATCCCGAGCATGGCGGCTACGTCTACTTCACCTCGGCCCGTCCTCGCCATTACCGCAACTACTCGGCTCCCAACGAGGCCATGTGGTGCTGTGTGGGTACGGGTATGGAGAACCACGGCAAGTATGGTCAGTTTATCTATACCCATGTGGGTAATGCTTTGTATGTGAATCTCTTCGTGGCTTCTGAATTGAACTGGAAGGCGAAAGGTGTCACCATTCGTCAGGAGACCGGTTTCCCCTATGCCGAGACCAGTAAGATAACCATTGCTGAGGGCAGGGGCAAGTTCGCACTCAACGTCCGCTATCCGGGTTGGGTGAAGCCGGGACAGTTTGCTGTGAAGGTGAACGGTCAGCCCGTCGCCATCGTCACGGGTCCCTCGTCGTATGTCACCATCGACCGCCAGTGGAAGAAGGGTGATGTCGTGGAAATCAACTTCCCGATGTATAACTATGTGAAGTATATGCCCAACCTGCCACAGTACATCGCCCTGATGCACGGTCCCGTCATGCTGGCCATGAAGACTGGCACGGAGGACCTCGCCATGCTGATTGCCGACGACAGCCGCTTCGGACAGTTGGCCGTGGGCAAGAAACTGCCTACCGACCAGGCTCCTATCCTTATTAATAATAATATTGAGGACATCGCCAATCAGTTGCAGCCCGTTGCAGGCAAGCCGCTCCACTTCACCCTCTCGACGAAGATGGTCAATGAGATCCGCAACGAACTGATGCCCTTCTTCGAACTCCACGACAGCCGTTACATGATGTACTGGCTCGCCCTCTCGGAGGACAACTATCAGGGCTACCTCGACAACCTGGCCAAACAGGAGCAGGAGCGTCAGGCATTGGAGGATCGTACGGTGGACAAGGTGCAACCAGGTGAGCAACAGCCAGAGTCAGACCATTTTATGGAGACGGATGACTCGTTTGTGGGCAACTCCAACGACGTGTTCTACCGTGACGCCAGCAACGGCCACTACTTCAGTTATCTGATGCAGACGGGTGGACAGACCAACCTCAGCCTGCGCCTGAAATACTGGGGTGTGGGCGAGTGGAAGAGTCATGAGTTTGACATCTTCGTCGACGACGTGCTGGTGACCTCCGTCAACAACACGGGTAAGTATCGTATCTCAGAGTTCAAGTACGAGACCTACCCTGTGCCAGAGGAGGCGCTGAAGGGTAAGAAGCAGGTACGGGTGAAGTTTGTGGCCAAGCCCCACCGTCAGATCGGTGAGATCTATGAGGTGAGGCTGGTCAGATAGTCTCTGCGAGCAAGTGTGACGCAAGGATCTTCACACCTATCAGTATCAGGATAACGCCTCCCAGCAGTTCAGGTTTCAAACGCTGGGAGGCGCTTTTGCCGAAGCGGGCCCCCACCTGATAGCCGATGAGACTGAAAAGGAACGACACCGCTCCGATGATGATAAGTGGCAGCGTAAGTTGCCCCACAGATGTATAGCCAGTGCAGGCAAAGGAGATGCCGACGGCCAGGGCATCGATGCTGGTGGCAACGGCCAGCAGCAACTGGGTGCGCAGTCGACGGGGATTGAAATGCTGTTCCTCCTCGGGATGCAGGCTCTCCCACACCATCCGGCCGCCAATGAAAGCCAGGAGCCCGAAGGCAATCCAGTGGTCATAGGCCTCCATATAGGTCTGGAAGTGGCTAATGCCCAGCCAACCTATCAACGGCATCATTGCCTGGAACAGCCCGAAGAAGAAAGCCATTCTTAAGTTTACAGTTGATTTGCTGGCAAGCCCTTCTGAACCATTAATGTAATCATCTGTAAACTGTAAACTGTCAACTGTAAACACCAAGACCCCGCTGACGATCGATACCGTCAGGCAGTCCATCGCCAGTGCCACAGCCAAGAGGATGATATCTATCAGACTCATTTCGGTGGCAAAGATACATGATTTCATGCAATAAACAAAAGAAATGTCATTTTTTCTTTGTACCTTTGTCGGCAAATACGGTTTTGAATATGGTAAAAGCATTCCGAGTAGTCAGCGTCGTATCGACGTTTTTGTTGTTGCTTGTCGCCACGATGGGACAGGCGAAGGGAGAGGCGGGCCTGAAACCTCGCCTCGTAGTGTGTACCGACATAGCCCCTGCAGATGTCGAACCCGACGATATGGAGTCGATGGTGAGGCTGATGGCTTATGCCGACCAGTATGAGATAGAGGCGCTGATCACTACCGTCGGGTGGAACTGCGACCCTTACCCTGTGGAGTGGGCGGTTTATCTGCAGCGCGTCATCGAGGCCTATAGGAAGGATGTGCCAAACCTGATGAAGCGCTCTGCCCAACAGTCGTTCCTGCCGCTTGAAGAGGAGAACGGCGCTCAGCAGTTGGGCTATTGGCCTAGTGCCGACTATCTGAAAGGTCGTGCCGTGATGGGCAGTCAGCGAGGGGGCATCAAGGTGATCGGCGAGGGCAACGACTCGCCTGGCAGTGAATTGCTCATCCGACTGGCCGACGAGGCTGACGACCGTCCCATCTATGTCGCTGCCTGGGGTGGTGCGAACACCCTGGCGCAGGCTGTCTGGCGCGTGAAGCAGACAAGATCGGCTGAGGCCCTGAAGCGTTTCGTAAATAAGTTCCGCATCTATACCATCACTGACCAGGACATGCAGTATAATAGACGTATGGATCGTGCCTACAGTTCTCACCAATGGCTGCGGAAGGACTTTAACCGTGACCTTCTGTTCGTCTGGGACGAAGGAACGTGGCAGGCGCAGTGCGAACTGGGCAAGCGTTACTGGCCGCAGCATCAGGCGCTCATCCAGGGCAAGGGAGCCCTGGGCAGGGAGTATCCTGACTACAAGTGGGGTGTCGAGGGCGATACGCCCAGTTTCCTCTATCTGATGCCCAATGGGCTCAACGATCCGGAAGATCCCCGTCAGGCAGGATGGGCGGGCTATCACGAGAGGGGGCTGTGCGCCGACTCGCTGACCACGGCCTGGACCAGTTGGCAGGAGCCTGTTCGTAGCATCAGCATAGGCTATAAGATGCGTTTCTACCCTGATGAACTGAACGACTTTACGGCCCGTATGCAATGGGCTGCCGAAGGCCAGGGCAACCATAATCCCCAGATTCGTCTGGCCTCGGATGTGAAGGATAAGCAACAGCCCCTATCTCCTGTTAATATGAAGGTGAAGGCTGGTGACACCCTCACCCTCGATGCCACGGACTCTTCAGATCCTGATGGCGACCGTCTGGCGTTCCTCTGGTGGCTGCAGCCTGAGATAGGCACAACAAAAGTGGCTATCAGCCAGCCAGACCAGCCGATAGCCACGATTCATATTCCAGCGGATGCCAAGGGGCAGACTCTGCATGTCATCTGTGAGGTACACGATGACGGGCCTTTCCGTCTGGTAGCCTACCGTCGCCTGATTCTCAGTATCGAGTAGGCTGCCTGTCAGCAGACCTCTCAGCCCACCTGACTGCCAGGTTTTACATCTTTGGTTGTCGTTACCACGCTGAGGCTCTCGTCTGAGTCGACGGCAGAGAGGATCATACCCTGGCTCTCGATGCCCATCATCTGACGGGGGGCGAAGTTGGCCACGAAGAGGATGCGCTTGCCGATGAGTTCCTCGGGGTTCTCATAGAAGGCAGCGATACCTGAGCAGATAGTACGGTCTGTGCCTGAGCCGTCGTCGATGGTGAACTGCAGCAGTTTCTTCGACTTAGGTACACGCTGGCAGTTCTTCACCAGACCCACGCGGATGTCGAGTTTCTCAAAGTCCTCGAACGAGACGGTATCCTTGATGGGCGCAGCCTTATAGTTGGCAGCCTCGTTGGCCTTCTTGGTAGCCTCGAGTTTGTCGAGCTGCTTCTGGATCACCTCGTCCTCGATCTTCTCGAAGAGCAGGGCAGGCTCGCCCAACTGATGGCCCGCCTTCAGCAGGTCTGTAGAGCCGAGTTGCTCCCACTCGAACGAGTCGATGGCGAGCATCTCGCGGAGCTTCTTACTGCTGAACGGCAGGAAGGGCTCGAAGGCGATGGCGAGGTTGGCGGTCAGTTGCAGACAGATATTGAGGATGGTTTCGCAGCGCTTGGGGTCCTGCTTCCACACCTTCCACGGCTCGCACTCAGTGATGTAGCGGTTGCCGATGCGGGCGAGGTTCATGGCCTCGAACTGGGCATCGCGGAACTTGAACTGCTCCAGCAGCGTCTCCACCTTCTCCTTCACGTCCTTGAACTCCTCCAGGGCGGCCTTATCGACGTCCTGCAGTTCGCCGCAGGCAGGCACCACACCGTTCCAGTATTTCTTGGTCAACTGCAGGGCGCGGTTCACGAAGTTGCCATACACAGCCACCAGTTCGTTGTTATTGCGATCCTGGAAGTCCTTCCAGGTGAAGTTGTTGTCCTTGGTCTCAGGGGCATTGGCGGTGAGCACATATCTCAGGACATCCTGCTTGCCAGGCATGTCGACGAGATACTCATGCAGCCAGACGGCCCAGTTGCGGGAGGTTGAGATCTTATCGTTCTCGAGGTTCAGGAACTCGTTGGCAGGCACATTGTCGGGCATGATGAATTTGCCGTGAGCCTTCATCATCACGGGGAAGATGATGCAGTGGAACACGATATTGTCCTTGCCGATGAAGTGTACGAGGCGCGTGTCCTCGTCCTGCCACCACTTCTCCCAGTTACCCCACTTCTCGGGCTCCTTCTCGCAGAGTTCCTTCGTGTTCGACACATAGCCGATGGGCGCGTCGAACCACACATAGAGCACCTTGCCGTCGGCTCCCTCGATGGGCACGGGGATGCCCCAGTCGAGGTCGCGGGTCATGGCACGGGGCTGCAGGTCCATATCGAGCCAGGACTTACACTGTCCGTACACGTTCGGCCGCCACTCCTTGTGCTCCTCCAGGATCCACTGCTTCAGCCAGTCCTGATATTCGTTCAGCGGCAGATACCAGTTCTTCGTCTCCTTCATAACTGGCGTAGAGCCAGATATGGTCGACTTGGGATTGATGAGCTCCGTGGGCGAGAGGTCACGACCGCACTTCTCGCACTGGTCGCCGTAGGCACCCTGGTTGTGGCAGTAGGGGCACTCACCCGTCACGTAGCGGTCGGCCAGGAACTGCTTAGCCTCCTCGTCGTAGAGTTGGGCGGTGGTCTCCTCCGTCAGTTTGCCCTCGTCGTAGAGTTTGCGGAACCAGTCGGCGGCAAACTTGTGGTGCGTCTCCGAGGTCGTACGGCTATAGATGTCGAACGAGATGCCGAACTCCTCGAACGAGTCCTTGATCATCTTATGATAGCGATCCACAACATCCTGCGGGGTGATGCCCTCCTTACGGGCACGGACGGTGATGGGCACACCGTGCTCATCCGAACCTCCGATGAACAGCACCTCGCGCTTCTTCAGTCTCAGATAGCGCACATAGATATCAGCAGGCACATACACACCTGCCAAGTGGCCGATATGCACGCCGCCATTGGCATAGGGCAGCGCCGACGTCACCGTCGTGCGCTTGAAAGTCTTCTTTTCCATTCCTGTTTTACTATTTTACTTATTTTGGCTGCAAAGGTACAAAAAAAGCCACACACTACAAAAAAACTATGGCTTTTTCTATTCTGTCCCATCAGGATTCCGCCGTTAATATTAATTTAACCAATCCTTGCACTTTGGCAACAAAAGAGCAAAAAAAGCTAATGATTCTATTGACTATTACAAATTAATTTCTTACCTTTGTGCCAAGAAGACCAAAACGTTATTACTAATTATGAAGAAAAGTATCATCTTTGCATTGCTGCTGACGGCCTCTCTGCAGACAGTCCAGGCAGCACAGGTGACCATCGGTACGAAACACACGACGATGGTACTCGAAGTGGAGAACGGCAAACAGCCGCAGTATGTGTATTACGGTCAGAAACTGAGCGACTATGACCTCAGCAGCCTGCAACGGCCCGTCAACGGCAGGATGGATGCCTACCCCGCCTACGGTCTCAACACTCCCGCCGAGACTGCCTTGGCCATGCGCCATGCCGACGGAAACATGTCGACGGCCCTGTATGTGACAGGCTGCGAGCAGCAGGACGGAGTCACACGCATCACCTTGAAAGACCCCGTGTATCCGACGACCGTCACCATCTGCTATAAAGCCTACGAGGAAGAGGACATGATCGAGACATGGACGGAGATCAGCAACGGCGAGGCAAAGCCCGTCACCCTGACGCAGTTCGCCTCTATCTGCCTGCCCATCCGTCGCGGCAACGTGTGGCTCTCGCACTTCTACGGCTCCTGGGCCAATGAGGCGCAACTCGTGGAGGAGCCTGTCCTGCCTGGCGAGAAGGTCATTAAGAATAAAGACGGCACGCGCAACTCACATACCGACCACGCCGAGGTGATGTTCTCGCTCGACGGCAAGGGCCGTGAGAACGCGGGCGACGTCATCGGCGCTGCCCTCTGCTATTCGGGAAACTATGAGCTGAAGGTGGAGACCGACGATACGGAGTACCACTATTTCTTCGCCGGTATCAACCCCGACAACTCGGAGTATCACCTGAAGAAGGGCGAGACCTTCGTCACGCCAAAGGTAGCCCTGTCGTTCTCGCAGGCCGGCCTGTCGGGCGTCTCCCGCAATTTCCATAAGTGGGGCCGCAAGTACATGCTCGCTCATGGCGACAAGGAGCGCAAGATCCTGCTGAACTCGTGGGAGGGTGTCTACTTCGACATCAACCAGCAGGGCATGGACCAGATGATGGGCGACATCGCCTCGATGGGTGGCGAGCTCTTCGTGATGGACGACGGCTGGTTCGGCGACAAGTATCCCCGTAAGACCGACAACTCCAGCCTGGGCGACTGGGTCGTGGATAAGAACAAGCTGCCCGAGGGCATCGAGGGCCTGCTGCGCGATGCGAAGAAGCACGGCATCAAGTTCGGCATCTGGATTGAGCCCGAGATGACCAACAGCGTCTCTGAACTCTACGAGGCCCATCCCGACTGGATCGTGAAGGCCCCGAAGCGCGACGCCGTACTGGGTCGTGGCGGCACGCAGCTCGTGCTCGACCTCTCGAACCCGAAGGTGCAGGACTTCGTGTTCTCCGTCGTAGACAACCTGATGACGAAGTATCCCGAGATCGACTATATCAAGTGGGACGCCAACATGCCCATCTTGAACCATGGTTCGCAGTATCTGACGATGAACGACCAGAGCCACCTCTATATCGAATACCATCGCGGTCTGCAGAAGGCCTGCGAGCGCATCCGCGCCAAGTATCCCGACCTCACCATCCAGGCCTGCGCCTCGGGCGGCGGACGCGCCAACTGGGGTGTGCTGCCCTGGTTCGACGAGTTCTGGGTATCCGACAATACCGATGCCCTCCAGCGCATCTACATGCAGTGGGGCACCAGCTACTTCTTCCCCGCCATCGCGATGGCAAGCCATATCTCTGCCACACCCAACCACACCGTCTTCCGCACCACAGCCCTGAAGTACCGCATCGACGTGGCCATGAGCGGGCGCCTCGGCATGGAGATACAGCCCAAGAACATGAGCGACGACGAGAAGGCCCTCTGCCGTCAGGCCATCAAGGAGTACAAGCAGATACGTCCCATCGTGCAGTTCGGCGACCTTTACCGCCTTGTCTCGCCTTACGACAAGAAGGGTCTGGCCTCGCTGATGTACGTCAATGAGGACAGGTCGAAGAGCGTCTTCTTCTGGTGGAAGACGGAGTCGTTCCAGAACGAGCACCTGCCGCGTGTGAAGATGGCCGGCCTCGATGCCGACAAGAAATATAAGGTGCACGAACTGAACCGCATCGACCTGAAGCCGATGGACGTGGAGGGTAAGACCTTCAGCGGTGCCTACCTGATGAACCACGGCCTCGAGGTGCCCTACCGCAACGAGCCCGAGTGGTCGAAGAAGAACGACTGGTCGAGCCGCGTGCTGCTGCTCGAAGCAGAATAAATGAATCGCTAAACACACTTTCAAACAGACTGCCCACGATGTGGTCCTATTGGTAATAGGTCTCGCTGGGCAGTCTGTTCACGTCTTTGGCGTCCTTGATCACCGGCACCTGGATGATGGTGATAAACTTCTTCGGGTCGCGCTGGTTGTGGAGGCCCTCTTCGAACTGCATCCGGCAGAGGCCTGCTACCTTTAGCCCTTGATCGGCGATGTAGCGCATCACCTCGGCAAACGATTCGTGGATGGTGTCATACGGTCCCAGATGCTTCAGGCAGACGGCCGTCGCCACCTCGTGCAACCGCTTGAACTTGATAAGCTCGCTGTCTTCGTACATCTGCTCCACCTGCAGGCAGTACTCCGTATCGATATCCTGCGACTTGTACTCCTGCTCGTGCTCCATCGTGAAGCCATAGATGGGCAGGGTGCGACGACAGCCGAGGCGCTGGATCTCCGGGTTGATGACCTGATTGAACAGCGGGACGAAGTCCTCCCTATGCTTCAAGACGCGCCTGTGGGAGGCGACGATGATCTCTGGTAGTCGCTGGATGGAGATATGCTCCATCATGCTGATGTATTCTATGTTGTCGACCATCTTCCGCAACACCCTGTGCTTCTCGCGCAACCGCATGATCTCCTCCTCCACCGCCTGCATCTTGGCATGCATCTGCGGCACACTCGGGTTGTGGGTACCCTCTTCGAAGAGGCCGCGTATCTCCTCGAGTGAGAAGCCGAGACTCTTCAGGCGCAGGATGCCGTTGAGCTGCTGCATCTGCGACACATCATAATAGCGGTAGCGCGTCCACTCGTCTACCTCATTGGGCACGAGCAGCCCCAGCTTCTCATAGTGCCGCAGGGTCTTCACCGTCACGCAACAGAAGCGGGAGAACTCGCCGATAGTCAGTCTCATATTCTTTGCCATAGCTTTTCTGTTTCATTCCACATTCCACGCTGCAAAGATAATGCCTGACCTTGGGTACGAGTCAAGGAAAGAGGCAAAGATTTATGATTCTTTCACTAAAAAAGGGGCGTTTCAGTCATCCCACGGTGCGAATTGCAGTTCCAGCTCTATCCATCGCGGCGGCTCTGGCACCGCGACACACTTCTGGTTGGACACGCCCAGGCCCAACAGCCGGATGGGATGGGAGTAGAACTCCACGCCCTCCATCAGCTGCTTCGCCAAGGGCAGGATGTCGTCCTTGGTACGAAGGATATGGTCGACGGTGATGCTGCGGGTAATCTGCTGAAAGTCGAGGAACTTCACTTTCAGCGTGAGCGTCCTGCCCTCGAACGCGTTCTTCTCAATGCGGCGCACCAGTTCCAGGACGGTGTGGTACAGGTGGATGGTGACGGCGGCCCGATCGCTGATGTCGGTCTCGAACGTGCGCTCACAGCTCACCGACTTACGCTCCCACTCTGAGACCACGGGGCGGTCGTCGATGCCTCGGGCGAAGTTGTAGAACACGCTGCCCATCTTGCCAAACTCCTGATGGAGGCGGTTCTGCGACATGTTCCTCAGGTCCTGACCCGTGAAGATGCCCATGCGATGCATCTTCTCGGCCGTCTTCTGCCCCACGCCCCAGATCTTCTCCACCTTCAGCTGGGCAATGAAGTCGAGCGCACGGTCGGGATGGATCACCGTCAGCCCGTCGGGCTTGCGCCAGTCGGAGGCGATCTTCGCCAGGAACTTGCAGTAACTGACGCCGGCCGATGCCGTCAGGCCCGTGGCCGTCCTGATGCGCTGCTTAATCTCCCGCGCAATGTCGACAGCCATCTCAATGCCGCGCTTGTTCTCCGTCACGTCGAGAAAAGCCTCATCCAGCGAGATGGGCTCTATCTGGTCGGTATAGTCGTGGAAGATGTCGCGCAACTGTGCCGACACCTCCTTGTATCTCTGGAAGTGGGGCTCGACGATGATGAGCTGCGGACAAAGGCGCTTGGCCACCTGGATAGACTGTGCCGAGTGGACCCCGAAGCGGCGCGCCTCGTAACTGGCCGTCGACACCACGCCCCGCTCCGCATCGTGGCCCACCGCGATGGGCTTGCCGCGAAGCGCCGGGTTGTCGCGCTGCTCTACAGCCGCGAAGAACTGGTCCATGTCTACGTGGATGATCTTCATCGTGATGCAAAGGTACTACTTTTAGGGGAAAGTGGAAAGAGGAAAGAGGAAAGAGATTTGCTAAAGAGAGTTAATAATCTTAAAATTGACACGGCGGCAGCGTTTCTTTCCTCTTTCCACTTTCCACTTTCCACAAAATAATCGTACCTTTGCAACCAGATACATTAATTATTCACTAAACGATTTAAGATTATGACTACAGGTAACGTGCGGCCGGCCGACATGGAGCGTATCACCACTCCCGCCCTGGCCCAGAAATACATCGACGAGCAGGTGAAGGAACTGCGCGCTCAGATTGGTGACAAGAAGGTGCTGCTGGCCCTCTCAGGAGGTGTCGACTCATCCGTGGTGGCTGCCCTGCTGATCAAGGCCGTGGGCCGTCAGCTGGTATCCGTGCATGTGAACCACGGCCTGCTGCGCAAGGGTGAGCCCGAGCAGGTCGTCAAGGTGTTCCGCGACGAACTCAATGCCAACCTGGTGTATGTCGACGCCACAGACCGCTTCCTCGACAAACTGGCCGGCGTGGCCGACCCAGAGCAGAAGCGCAAGATCATCGGCGCCGAGTTCATCCGTGTGTTTGAGGAGGAGGCCCGCAAACTTGAGGGCATCAGCTTCCTGGCACAGGGCACCATCTATCCCGACATCGTGGAGTCAGGACCCGTGAAGTCGCACCACAACGTGGGCGGACTGCCTGAGGATATGCAGTTCGAACTCGTAGAGCCCATCAAGTTGCTGTTCAAGGACGAGGTGCGCGTCGTCGGCAAGGAACTCGGCCTGCCCGACAACATGGTCTACCGCCAGCCGTTCCCCGGACCCGGACTGGGTGTGCGCTGCACAGGCGCCATCACCCGCGACCGTCTGGAGGCCCTCCGCGAGAGCGATGCCATCCTGCGCGAGGAGTTTGCCAAGAACGGCCTCGAGGGAAAGGTGTGGCAGTACTTCACCATCGTGCCCGACTATAAGTCGACGGGCGTGAAAGACAACAAACGCTCGTGGGACTGGCCCGTCATCATCCGTGCCGTGAACACCCGCGACGCCATGACCGCCACCATCGAGGAGATCCCCTATCCGCTGCTTCATCACATCACCCAGCGCATCATCACCGAGGTGCCTGGCGTCAACCGCGTGCTCTACGACCTGACGCCGAAACCCACGGGCACCATCGAGTGGGAGTAGGATACTGATCCGACGCTGTAGGAATGCCTTCCACAGCAGTAAGGAATGCCTTGCACGACTGATGCAGATGCCTGTTACAGGGTTATAGAAGGCATTCCTTATTGTCGTGGAAGGCATTTCCGTCATGCATGGAAGGCATCTCCGTCAACCATCATGCACCGTGTCAATCTGTGTCATCCGTGGCTCTATTTCATACACCCGGCCGACCATTTCATACAAGTCTCTGAAAAATCTTCCCTCTTTTCTTGCTTGTTTCAGAAATAATCCTTAACTTTGCCCCTGTCTCACGCTGATGATGCGTCTCAGAACGTGTCGGATGAGGTGGGATGACATGTATAGAAAGGCGTTTGCTAAGCGCTTTGACTTTGACTCTGTAGAACTTCGCAACCTCTATCGAAATGTCAAATCAAACGCAACGGCAAATGCCCCGTGGGATGATTATATGATAATGTATATATCATTCAGCGTGGGGCGTTTGTGTTGCTCGTTTCGACATTTCGGGCAATGCGAAGGCCTTACAGAGTGGAGCGAGCAACGAGCATCGGCTCCACGTTTGAGCCAGAATTAAATTTTGCCGATATTGATTATCAGTACGTTACAATTGACAGCTTGATGCGCTGATACCACAATGTTCCCAAACTATAACCCTTTGGTAGTTGATGTTCAAGAGGCTACAATGAAAATTTTTTGCGACGGAACGGCAATTTGTAGTTGTTAACACATCAAATTGCCGTTTTGCTGTTATCACTTTTTAATCTGTTCTTGTGCAACTGTGATAGCGTCATTACCAAGTTCATCATCGCCTACAGCATCAAGGACTTTATCTGCTAACCACAACGTCAGCATCTCCTTCTCGTCCTGATGCAAGTATTTTGCGAGCTTGATTACATGTTCGCGCTTTGCCCGTCTGTCACCTCGTTCAATTTTGCTGAACATAGGTGTGTCAATCTCTAATAATGCCGCCAACTGTCGTTGTAGCACTCCTTGCTCGTCTCTGAGCTCTCTTATTTTCTTTCCAAATATCATATTTTTTCGTCTTTTACTTCGACTAAAAGTTTGACTAAACTATCGAAAAATGACTACTTTTACGACTAGAAGCCTTCAATTAGTCATTTTC
>CAMNPN010000063.1 GCA_946548085.1 uncultured Prevotella sp.
TAAACCGTAAACTGTAAACTGTAAACCGTAAACTGTAAACCGTAAACCGTAAACTGTAAACCGTAAACCGTAAACTGTAAACCGTAAACTACAATCTCCCCTTTACAAACCCTATGATCTCTTTCAGGATCACGACCCCTGCCAGCCGCATCACGGCGTAATACATAACAGCCGCCATCAAGACCTTACTGATGAACAGCACCCAGAGTTTAAGGTAATCGCCTGTATGCTCGGCCATGCCGCTTGCTACCGTAGGGACGCAAGAACTTAAACCGCAAACCGTAAACTCAACAACATATCCCGTGACGACCATCACCGCGGCGGCAGCCAGGGCGAAGGGCACCACATCCTTCAGAAACGCCCCGAAGCCGTAGCCCATGAGCCGCCCGACGAACCACTGCCACACGAACACCCAGACGATGTTGAGCGCCGTGTAGCCCATCACCATCGCGAGGATACCCTCCGACTTCAGCACAAGCAGCAGCGCGATCTGGAGCACGCCCAGCGCCACCGTCCCCCAGAGGAAGATATCACTGCGGTGACGACTGATCACCGCGTCTGTCAGCAGCGTCGACAGGGGCATGAACGCACCGCTGACACACAGCCACGGCAGCAGCGAGGCGGCAAAGGCCCACTTCTGACCGATGGCCAGCACGATGAACTCGTGCGACACCATCGCCAGCGCGAAGAGCAGGGGGAAGGCGATGAAGGCCGTGAAGCGCACCATCTTCCGGAGCACCGCCAGCTGCCGTGCCCGCTCGTCGGTGAGACCCACGAGCACTGTCTGGTCCACCTGCCGCAGCATGTTCGCCACCAGCGACGACCCCTTCGTGCTCCACTGGTAAGCCTGGTTGTAGTGACCCGTGCTCACCCTGCCGTAGTAGCGCCCCAGCAGCAGGTTCATCACGTTCGCGTTCAGCTGCGTGAAGATCGCCGAGAGCATGATCCTGAAGCTGAAGGGGAAGAGTCGTTCGAGAGGAAGGAGGAATGTTTCGTGGAGGGTGGAGTGTGGAGTGTGGAGGGAGAAGAGCGTAGGCCGCCAGGAACTAAAGTGCCACATCAGCCCCGTATTCACCGCGATATACATCAGATACTGCGTCGCCAGGGCCCAGTAGCCGAAGCCCAGCGCCGCCATCGTCACGCTGACGAGGCTCGACGAGAGGGTGGCCGTCATGCCGCACTTCGCTATCTGCTTGATCTGCATCTGCTTCGTGAGCCAGGCCGACTGGGCGATGCCGAAGCTGGAGAGCACGAACCCCAGGAACATATACCGGCTCAGGGCGACGAGCGCAGGCTGGTGGTAGTAGTCGGCGATCAGCGGCGCCGCCAGCCACAGGACCACGTAGAGCAGCGCCCCCGCCACGATGTTAAACCAGAACACGGCGTTGTAGTCCTCATGGCGCGGCTCCCGCAGGTTGATCAGCCCCGTCTTGAAGCCGCTCGACTGCAGCTCGTTGGCAATCACGGAAAACACGGCCAGCATCGCCGTCATACCGTAGTCCGACGGGTCGAGCAGCCGTCCCAGCATGATGCCGAAGACCAGTCCGAGCAACTGCTGCACACCGTTGTTCATCCCGCCCCAGAAGAGCCCCTTCGCCGTCTTCTCCTTCAGTGATTCCATGTCCTGCCCGTCTCTTTTATCACAAATAATACTGGATACTCATCTGGGGGTCAATCCGCCTGATGCCGTAAAAATCATATTTGTCACCTAAGCCCTCTGGCTTCTTCAGCGACATGACAAAAAAGTCTATCTGTAAGCCTATACCGACGTTCTTCGAAAGCATATATTCGAAGCCCGTCTTGAACATAGTTCCAACTCTGCCCGTAGAGCCATCATCATTGGCGTACACTCTCAGTCTGGAGTCGGTGGCGCTCTCCTTATAGTGAGTATAGCCTATGCCAAAGGAGGAAGCCCAACGCCATTTCTGACCCAGCATCACACTGGCAACGATACTCGGCCCAAAGTAGTGCATCCGTATATCGAATCCCTCGTCGAACGAAGTGCCATAGTAGAGGTAGTTCACACCTATGCCGATACCACTTCTCCAGAGATGCTGATAGTCGGCACTCAGCGAGAAGCCGATCTTCGACTTATACAACGCTTTGAAAGTCTCTATCTCTGAGACAATCCATGCCGGACCGGCTCCTATCCTCAGGACATTTCTCGGGTTGTTCAACCGTCGGTCACGGACATCAGTTATCATCTTGCTGGCCCGCGCCTGAATCAGGTCATCCTCGTACGCTTCCAGACTATTGAGGGCCGATCTGGTGTCTGCCGTTATCAGACTGTCCGGCATCAGGTATATAGTTCCCTTGACACGATGGCATGTGCTCCCATGGAATCCTGGATATTTATGCTCGTCGATGTGAAAAGCATTACCCCCACTTTCTGCAGTCTTTTTGATGGCCAGTGCCAGCATATTGGGGAACAGGCAGTCTTTCGTAGGTGTCAGCCCCCCGTCCTTCACCTTTACAGTTCCTATCACCCGTGCCGATGTAGGCACTGCCTCAGCCGTCCTAAATACCATGACAGAGTCAGCCGAACGGGCTGGAAGATGCTCGGTAAGATCAGCCGAAACTATCGGGGCAGTCTGACAACTCATAAGCAAAGCCCCTGCAGCAATACATGAGATTACCGGGATCACGGGGACGATTCTCCTGATCACTTTTTCTCTCAACGCTTCTTTATCTTCTCTTGGCATATTGTTATTACGATTGTATCTGTTGCAAATATACAAACTTATTCTGAATACTCCAAACATTTTCACGAAAAATGATCAGAAGTCCCCTAACCCAAATGCAAGGATTGCATTAAAAAAATGCCACTATTGGCACTTTTTTATCGTAGAAACAGTAAAAGCCCCCAAACAACCAACTATGCACATCGTCCCATGACCCATTGTTTTCTTAAGGGATTGCTATATACCCACTCTCCTCAATGATGTCATCAAGCTCACCTCTGCTTAACTGATAGAAAAGCTGGTAGGCTGTAGAAGCCCTGTCGACATCACTGCGCACACTGGCTACGACATTCGTTATGTATGGATAGGTTCCTTCTTGAATAGATTCCCTATCTGGTTCGACATAATCGACAGCAATTGTCTTTACGGCGTCAGAACGGACAATATACTTGTAGTAATAATAAGGTGTGTAGCAGATACCATTCTCATCGTTGGTAAGCGTTTCATAGGGACTTATCATTGTCCACAATTGCAGTTCCCGCCATTCAGGCATCGTGAGCCCTTTCATCACCACTGTCTCCATTTTCTCCTGACTACCCGAATTGGCATTACGAACGTATGGCATGATGGGGGCATCCTTACCACCCACCTGCTTCCAATTGGTAATCTCACCCATATAAATATCCTGGATCTGTTTGATGGTTAGATTCTTCACAGGATTATTGGCATTGACAATAAATACAAACGCATCCTTGGCGATGTGGCTTGACATGAGACTTACGCCTTTCTCCTCTGCATACTTTTCCTCGTCACGGGATATGCCACGGGCGGTGATAATCAGCTCATCATTACCATCAATTAGTTCTACAAACGACTGATGTGTATTATTATTCAACCAAAATCTCTGAAAGGCCTTACGCTCCTCTTCGGAAATATTTGACCAAAAAGGATACCAATCCGGTGCGATCTTCCAGACGAGATAGTAGGTTGATTCAAACATCCAATTGCATTCGAGACCAAGTTGCCTGAACAGTAACAACGTACGCAATGGCTCAGTAGAGTCTGAGCCGTCAGTCACAGGAGCATTTCCCAATGTAAAGACAGTTGAAGCTATTGGCACTTGTAGGGTATCACTGTTGATCAGGAAAGGAGTCACTTCTATAGGATCCGTATCTTCACAAATTGAGTCACCTCTTTCGATAATGGGGTCAGGATTAACGGGAGACGGATT
Source organism: uncultured Prevotella sp. (assembly GCA_946548085.1). GTDB lineage: Bacteria > Bacteroidota > Bacteroidia > Bacteroidales > Bacteroidaceae > Prevotella. The sequence continues at coordinate 3,913 of CAMNPN010000063.1, forward strand.
AGGATCCGCATTATTTTCATCACCCCCACACGCGGCAAATCCAATTGCAATGAGCACAAGAAAACAAGAAGAAAGAATCACCGGGACTCTAACGCTCACCAATAATACAAGTTTATTCCTCATAATCAAAACGCCTTTGTCGATATATACTGATAATACGATTCTACCTAAGTAATCACAAAAATGAGAAAAGACTGCATGGGAGTGCAAGGAAATTGTGAATTGTTAACCATTCGAGGGCGTCTTTGTGTTTGCTTAACATTTAGGTTTGTCCTTCGGCGAATCATGCTCACAAAGTGTCAGACACTTTGTGAGCAGACCTCACTCAATCTTTTCATCCCATAAGACTTCGTACACATTCGGATCTTTTATGCTATACTTTATTCTAAATTTATCTCCGATTCTGCACTTTATCGATGAAACTGAAACCCTGTGAAAATATTTCTTTTCATTTACATAATAACATACATTAACTTGATACCCCCATCTTGTTCCAGGTTCTTCATTAAAACCAACTACAATACACGTTGTTATTTTTGAATCCTTCAACATCTTTCTTTTGTGGTAATAAGAAATAGAAAGGAAAATGCTTAATCCTATAATTATTATGGCAGTAAGCAATTTTTCTATATCTATTTTCTTTTTACCCACTTTGTTTTTCTTATTTTTCCCCATTTAGCAAATCAGTTATTCTTTGGAATCCCTGCTCACAAAGTATCTGACACTTTGTGAGCATGATCAGAAATAGATTCTTAGCCCAGCCATGAGGCTGAGGCGAAAGAAGCCGTTGGCACCGTCAAACTCGTTCATACCAAGAGTCTTCAGTTCACTGGAGTAGTCGGGTTGGCTGACGAATGCCATCAGGTCTGTCAGGTCCAACCCAAGGCCAATGTCGGGCGAGAGCATATACTCAATGCCTGCTCTCCATGACACCCCTAAGCCTCCATAATATACTATGATTTTATCGTCGAGATTCTCACTGAACCGCGAGTAGCCCATTCCTATCGACACGTCGCCCGTCCACTTGCTGTCACCGAAACGGAATCGATAGGCAGCACAAGGACCGAAGTACCACTGGTTGAACTGGTATTCGTAATAGCCTTGGCTATAGCCTATAGCACCATAGCCTGCATCGAAATTGGTGTTATGGTATATCACATTGACACCAATGCCCCATCCTGATTGCCAGAAGTGCTCATAGTCAATCTTCCCGCTGAACCCCGGCTTCCAGGTGAACTTGTGAAACCGGCTATCTCCCAGATTGTACACATAGACTTTCGATGTGATAAACGACACGCCTGCATCCAGTTTCACTACATTGCTGGGAATCTCAGGCCTTTGTGCCACTGCCATATCCGGCGCACAGGCTATCATGAATAAGACCAATAGTCTTTTTATTCTTTTGTTCATAACCATGATTATATCTGCTATCTGTAATTTGATCCAAAGATAAAGATTATTTGTAATTTTGAGCCGAGTGGGTCATTTCAAGTGGGTCAAAGTCCCTTGACCCACACTTGACCCAATGATCACTCTCCCTAGTCTACATGCTTTAGCAGGAACTTCCCTGTTGCAATTTTACTAACAACATCTTCATAGGTTAAGACGATCCCCAAGTCAATATGTTTAGCGGATCACGGGGACGGTTCTCTGACCCACTTTTGGTTGATACTACAGATGTTATTCATTCCCTTCATTAATAAGTTAAATATGCGGGCAAAGATACGAAATTTATATCATAATTGCAAGTAAATGATAGTAAAATCTCTTCTATACTAATAAAAAACACTATTTATTTGGCAGTCTCGGCAATTATTTGAGTGGGTCAGAGTCCCCTGACCCATATTTTGCTCACAAAGTGTAAAACACTTTGTGAGCGTAAGGTTTCTTTATCCGGGTACCTTTTTCTGTTACCGAGGCGGTACCCGGTAATGAAGGAATTGCTTGGTGGAGCGCCGCCGATAGTGTAACTTTGCACCGTCAAAAGACGAT
>CAMNPN010000064.1 GCA_946548085.1 uncultured Prevotella sp.
ATGCTACAGCCCCGAGGAGTGTCAACACGATAGCCATTCCCGACCACACTGCAGCATGCATCAGATGGGTTTCATGATCACGATATTTGTGCATGGTTTATACTATTGTCGACTAGTATATTTCTTGCCGTCACGAATCATGATTCCGCGATGTCCCGTCGAAGAAACTTTTATTCCGTCGATGCTATATAAAGGGTGTTGGCCGCTGTTTTTATCAACAATGCCATCAATGCCTGAGGGAACGTAGGCTCTGATTTCCTTGAAATCCTTCCACCAGGGTGCAGCACGATAAGCATCCACTGCGACTTCCGGCACATAGAGTATCGCCTGCGGTGCTGCCTCCTGACCCATCGTAGTTGGCGGCACAGGGCTTTCACAAACAGCACTTTCCAAATGTGTACATCCCTGCAGGGCAGACTGTTCGATGGTCAGCAGGCTGGCGGGCAGCGTGATGGTTTTCAGTTGTTCGTTGTAGGCAAAGGCACCTTTCTCTATGGCGGTCACACGGGAAGGAAGCACGATATTCTCGAACTTGCACCCAGAGAAAGCCTCGTCGTCAATGGTCTCCAGCGCTGACGGCCATGTCAGCGTGCTCAGACTTGTCGAAGAGAAAGCCCTGCTCTCTATCTTTTTGATGTGGTCAGGCAAGGTCAATGATTCCAGATTCATACAAAGTGAGGCAAAGTCAATTCGTATTTCATCAACATCAGCCAGAATGGTAAGCTGTTTCAGATTGAGACAGCCTGCACAAATGCTGTGGCTCATCTCCTTCACACTGGCTGGAATAGTTAGTTCCTCAAGACCAGAGTTGCTGAAAATGGCTGAACTCATCTCCTTCAGCCCTTCGGGCAGTTCAACCTGGCGCAGTGATGTGCAGCAGGCGAAGGCAAAATAATCAATCGTTTCTACGGTCTTTGGAATCTCCACATGTTTCAGATTACCCATGTTGTAAAAGGCATAGTGGCCAATGACCCGCAACTGTTTCGGCAGTGTGATGTTTTCTACAGGGTTATCTTTTCCCGTGTAGCCGAAAGCAATATTGGGAAGGGAGTCGCCAGGGAAAGACACTTCGCTGATGTCAACACCATGCACATGGCCGTTGGCACAATAGGCTTTGAGCGCACTCATGTCATCGGCATTCATTCGTCCACTCACCACTACCGAGTCGGCATCGTCGCCTGCTTCGGCCAGCATGGCTGCCAGCTTGCCGCTTTCTTCAAGGCTAAACATCTTCACTACATCGTCGGCTGCGACCTTTATTGAAGGCATAAGGGTCAACACTGCCATCATCATTTTTGTTTTCATCATAATTAACGCATTAATGAAGTATTCGTTTTCGATAAATACTAATAATCTAAGTCGTCTAATCCTTTCATTACGAAGATTTGTCCTTTGCTGGTAACAGTACTCTTGTCTGGCTTGCCTGATCGGGTTTTTATAACAAGTGCACCACCGATGGCAAAACGTACACCCTGTACACCCAGTGACTCTCCGGGCGACTTGAATTCAACCTCCTCAATATCGTCAACATTCAGCATGTTGGCAAGTTCCTGATAGTTCCATTCCACACCATCGACAACTATCTTCACTGACGTACCTTCCGGCCTGAGCAGTGATTCGCGCCTGCTGCGCAAAAAGGCATTACCATTATCGTCCTCCCATAGATACATGTAGGCAGAGAAGTATTGCACAATGTCGGAAAGCCGCATGATATGGCGTTGGATGAAATCTTCACGACTCAAGTAGTGAGACTTGTAGTATTTTCGGTTCTCCTTTTCAAGGTCTTCAAATTTCTTGCGAGAGCGTACAATTACTTCTGGCAGCACGTTCACCTGGTGTAGTCCCTGCCGTACTTGTCTGTTGTCAGTTGTCACCATATCCTCTTCAGCCACATGCTCTTTCTCACGGCTAAGGGGTGGAATCCTGTCGTCGTCGAGTTGGAACGTGCAGGCATAGTCCTTCCCATTCTTGTCGTAGGCTTGCAGGTAGAACTCCTCGCCCGTGAAGTAATCATCGACGAAGATGCAGAAGCGTCCTTCGTGGTCAGTGTGAGCTGTATAGACCTGCTGGTTGCTGCGCTGATAGGCCATCACCGAGCCATTGCGCACAGGTCGGTTGTCCGCACGATACTTGGCAATGCCCGTTATCGTTAGTTGTGTCTCTGCCTTGTAGTCGTTGATGGCGGAGCCTTCAATGGGTGTCTGCAGATTAAACGTGCTGAGTTCTTCTGAACAATTCCAGCCACTTGTAGTTACGTTGCCGGTGGTATTGATGTTAACGGAGATTTGTGGCAGAGTGGTGGGATAGTTCAACATCAGCCGCGTGTAGGCTCGCAGCAGGCATTGCCCCGTGCGTCCTATGGCATTGGCTGGCATTCGCATATGGAAACTTCCGTCGGGAAGGCAGCGCAACTTTACGTGCATGCACAGCGAGTCAGTCTGGTCGAATACATCTACATTGACGTACAGGCTTTCTGGCAGTCGTGTGGTGTCAGTGCTCATCACAATGCCTTCCACTATGATGCTGTCGTTCCATTCATATTCTGCCTGATCGCTGCAGAAGAACAGTCGTTCAGCAGGTATGGTCTGCGCAAAGCTACCTAAAGGTAAAAGCAGAAAAACAGATAAAGCCAAGTACCTCATAACAAATGACAATCAGAGTATGAAAACTAATTAGGCACAAAGATAGATATTTTTCACAATATATGCAAAAATAAAGATTGTTTTATCTTACTATGTTCAAAACAATACTATATGTATGCTCATAAATATAAGTAGGATTGTAATATGACCAATAATACTTTCCTACCCAAAACTCCAAGTCTGTCTGCCATGTATTGCCCTCCACAAAAAGCATATCTTTGATGATTCTATTCTTCCGAAGTCGTAAGTCCAAAGTATTATATGTTTCATTCGTAAGAGAAGGTGATCCGGGGCCATATACTCCAAAGTCAAAAGAGTATCCATTAGTATTGATGCTTTCTTGGGGTTTGGTTATGGTGTAAGTAAGATATCCATCTGTATCCACTGGATCATTTGTGAGATCAACTGTAATATAGCATAGAATTCCTTTATAGGTAGGTTCTAAACTTTGAGCAGAAAGAGTTATGATAGACAATAATAGAAATGTTAATAATAAACTTGTTTTTT
>CAMNPN010000065.1 GCA_946548085.1 uncultured Prevotella sp.
TCTTTGTTATAACGGTTGTTTATGGTCGCAAAGAGGGCCTCAGCCATTTCTTACGGTGCAAAGATACAAAAATACTTTCAAACTGCGTCCATTTTTCATGAAGAAATATGGGATGAGAAGGGATGAAAAGGGGAGAATGTTTTACAATCTACGGTAGGGGCAGACCCCCGTGTCTGCCCGAACAATAACGAACAAAATGGGTAGACAGGGCGGGCAGACACGGGGGGCTGCCCCTACCGCTGGGTGCTCAGGAGGGTATAGTGTCCCCCTCGGGGGACGAAGGGGGGGCTTTCCCCCCTACTCCACCTCTTCTATATAATACTTCTGGCGGTCATTGCCCTTTTCAGGATGATAGCCCAGCCTGTTAAGGGCACGCCCCACCTCTACATTGATGTTCTTTGTGAGACGGAAATTGGGGAACGAACGGCTCAGCACATCTATGATGTCATCGATTGTCTTCCGCGTCGACTTGTCTTTATCCTTTGCTGGACAGAACTTCATTTCTATCATCTTCTCCAGACTGCCCACACGCTCATACTGGCGGTTCTCCTGAATGATGCGCTGGTTCTCGGCATCGTCGAACCAATAGCGGTCGCCACGAGCAATCTCTGCCACCAGCTGAGCATAGAGCTGCTGATAGTCGATGGGTGTGAGGGTGTCGATCATTCCCTCCACAACGATGCAGACGAAGCGGCGCGAGCCAGACTTGTCGTCGGGCAATGGCCGGAGGTTGTTTGTCGTGGCAATGAACGAGGCATAGCGGCGGCGCTGCTCGTAGACTTTGCCGTAGGGCGGGCGCATCTTCACATCGCTCTTCGAGATGAGATGCTTCAGCAGCGGCTGCTGACTGCGCGAGAGCATGTCGAACTCATCGATGTTGATCAGGGCGAACGACGACAGGCCGAGGTTGATGGCGGTTTCGTTCTTGAAGTCTATCTTGTCGATGTAGTAGTCGCGCAGTTCGTTTGGCAACAGGATGCCACAGAAGGAACTCTTGCCACAACCCTGCGCACCGATGAGCATCGGCACGATGGCATTTCCGTGGTTGCGATCGATGCCCTTCCAGTGGGCCACCATCGACAGCATCCACTTGTGGAAGTCGTCGGTCCAATATTTGTTTTGCGTCGGGATGCGCTCGGCCAGAGGCGTCACACGGTCGGTGCCATCCCACTTCGGCAACTGCTCCAGCCATTCGTTCACGGGGTCGTAAGATGGGATGAGCGTCGACTGCACATATCGCTTGATGTCCTTGTCCCATGACTCGATGCCGGCCTTCAACGCTCGTATCGACATGGTGTTCATCGCCTCCTTTGTCAGGTCGCTGAAACGATAGTCGAAGGAGTCCTTCGACCGATACTGCGCCGCTCCCGTCATCACATTCTTCCGCAGTTCATAGCGCGAGTTCAGGAAAGCCTCGGTCTTGTAGGTCAGCAGCTGCGAGGGTTTTACGTGCTTCAGCGGCCAGGTGGCTTTCAGCGTCTTGGAGTACTGTGAGTCGAAGACCGTCTGCACATACTCCGCATCCTCGTTTAGCCGTCCGTCGAACAGCGTCATCTTCACGGCAAAGGCCTCCTCAAGGCCGCTCTCATGACAATACTGGGCGAGCACTTCCAGACAATGCGGCACGAAATCGTCGTCCTTGTCAAGGCGGCATGCCTCGAGGGCATCGGCCTTGCAAGCTTGGTACTCATGGCGGCGGGAGGCTTCTGTGGAGAGCCCTGGTATCGTCGTGCTGTCGGCCTCATCTCCCCTCTCCTGGCGCACCATCCTCGACAGCCGCTCAGCCGTCTGATCTTCTGGCGATACTATCATCACCGCACAATCGGGGTTGAAGTACACCTCCTCGTCGTGACTCAGCACACAGCTGGAGCGCAGCGTCGGGGCGATGTTCTCCACACGAATGGCCAGCTGGGTGGAGTATAGATAATGGAACTTCGCATAGGCGTTCAGATTGAACTTCTCCACCTCCGACTGCCAGTAGCCATCGGGATTCTGCCAGTTGTTGCGCTCCGCTGCCTGGCAGACAACTTTCACACTGCGCCCGTCGGCTCCCACGAAAGCCAACAGGGTGTAGTCGATGAAGGCGGCCTCCTGCCGTATCTCCTCTGCCGTTTGGCGGTCGGGCAGGTTGTTAATCTCCAGTAGGATCATACCATTATAAATATAGGTCCACCGCTGGCCACGTTGGTTTTTGATTTCCGATGAAAAGCAGATACGAGGTCTGTCGGCGAGTTCGCTAAACGACTTTCCGCTCTTGAGCTTGCCCGTGCGAATCATCTCCACCGCCGCGCTAAGTGCAAAACGGGTGTAGCGCTCCTGACCGTCACGCTGATTCATCAATGTCACTTTCTGATTGCTGATTGCTGTCATCACATACAAGATTTTATGTTAAAGAATAATGATTAATTACTGAAGTTTCGCAAGCTCCACTTCCCTAGGGTTTAAAGGGCTTAAAGGGGAGTGGAAGGGGAGAAAAGGGACGTATGCTTTGTGCAACCAGAGGAGTGAGAGTCAAAGGATTAAAACCCTGCATTCTTTCCCCGCTTCGCTC
>CAMNPN010000066.1 GCA_946548085.1 uncultured Prevotella sp.
ATTTTGCCTGATATTTTTAATATCAAGGCCTTATCGAGATGTTAATATATGTAACCCTGCTTCAAAAAGAGTCACTTTTTCAGTGGGCTCATGAAACGGGGCTTTTCCATACAATAACCTTAGACGCCACTATTTGGCGTTGATTTCGCGGAGCAGACGGTCTGCCTTGCCCCACTTCTCCATCATATAGAGCACATAACGGATGTCAACACCGATGCAGCGGGCCAGTTGCGAGTCGAAGAAGATATCACTAGAAAGGCTGTCCCAGTTGCCGTCGAAGGCGAGTCCGATGAGTTCACCCTTGCCATTGAACATCGGCGAACCACTGTTGCCGCCCGTGATGTCGTTATTCGACAGGAAGCAGAGATGCAGTTTGCCTGTGGTTTTATCAGCGTACTTGCCGAAGTCATTGGCAGAGAGCAGTTCCTTCATGATGGGCTCTGCCTCATAGTCAATCACGCCCTTCTCACCACGCTCCATCTTCTCTACGATACTGCTGGCCTCGGTGTAATAGCCTGAGGGCTTGCCGCCAAGCAGATACTCACCCACCTGACCATAACTGAGGCGCATCGTGAAATTGGCGTCGCTGTAGTTGGGCATATCCTCTTCCATACGCAACTTGGCGGCACAGAGATATCTCTCCTGCACATCGATGCTGTCGTAAGTAGACTCTAAGTCGGCACGGATGTCTGCCATGACAGAGATAAGACTCTCGCCATAGACCACACCGGGATCCCTATGATAACTCTTCTTGTTCACATAGATCTTCTTGTCATTCTTCATCAGTTTAGACTTCTTGTAGAGACGGTCTACAAACTTCTGATAGTCTCCACCATAGTCATGGTCGATCACATTGAAGAAATCTGGCTGGTATTTGATTTCCACCTTCTCACGATAGTGCTTAAGCAAGGCTGCGAGGATCTCACGGTCTGTATCGTAGTCCCACTCTGCGGTATTGTCCTTGAATTCAATATAGTATGACTTCGGCTTACCCTCCTTGCCATTGATGATGGCACCATTCTGCACACGAAGGGCACGACGGGTCATCTCGTCCGTATTACGACGGCCGAAGGTCTCGTTGTAGAAGGTCAGCGCACGACGGGCCTGGAACCGCTTCTGATAGAGTTGCTCCAGTTTGGCAAAGTCGAGTTTGCCCATCAGATAGCCCGTGGAGTCCTGCCACTGGCGGATCTTCTGCTCGAAGGCGGCCTTCTGGCGGATCAGCCCGATGCTGTCGATACACTTGTTCATGCCGATGGAGTTCTTCCAGTAGTTCGAACTGTTGGCATACTTCGAGTCATACTTGATGCGTACAGCCTCAGAGGCTCGCATGTGACGGATCATGATATCCTGCTTCACCTCACGGGTCTGATACATCGGCTCGTTCATCGCATTCCGACGCTCCTGAATGCCATAACTCGACAGATAACGGCTGGTGCTGCCGGGATAGCCGATGGTCATCGAGAACGATCCTGGCACATAGCCCTGCAACGACACCTGAGCCCATTTCTTCGGCTTCATCGGCACATTATCCTTCGAATACTTCGCCGGGCCGCCTGTCTTCGGATCGACATAGATACGGAACACGCTGAAGTCACAAGTCTGGCGCGGCCACATCCAGTTGTCCGTCTCACCACCGAACTTACCCATCGACTTAGGCAGGGCAAACACCAGTCGCACGTCCTCATAGTCCCGATAGGTGGTCATGTAGTACTTATTACCCTCATAGAAAGGCAAAATCTCCACACGGAGGGTAGAGTCCTGTTTCACGACATCCTTCAGCATCACATTCTCGAGCGAGTCGAGGAAATGGTACCGCTCATCGTTGTTCATCTGCTGGATGCCCAGCGAGTCGAGTCGGGCTGTGATATCCTTCTGTTCCACCATGAAACTGACAAAGAGATTCTTATTCGGCAACTCTTCCTCGTAGGAGTTCGATACAAAGCCGTTGAGCATGTAGTCGTGCTCTACCGTCGAGTGTGAACGGATGGCCTCAAAGCCGCAGTGGTGGTTGGTAAACACAAGACCGTCTGGACTCACGACGACGCCAGAACAGAAGCCGCCGAAGTTCACGACACAGTTCTTGATGGCATCCTCGCCCTGGTACAGGGCACCATAAGGCAACTCGTAGTTCTCCTGCTTCATCGTCTCATAGACGGCATTCGGCAGGTTATACAGCGTCCACATGCCCTCATCGGCCTTGGCAGGGAGGGAGAGCAGGGTAATCAGGGATGTTAGAATAAATAGGGATTTTTTCATACGATATTATTTTTTGAATTTCTTTCCGATGATAGGGAGGCTACTGAGAGGGAAGTCTTTCTTGACCAAGTAGGCCACGAAGACGGCAATCAGCAATGTGTTAACGATAAGAGAAGCCCAAAGGGGAAGTACACTACCGGCATACTGCATAGCCATATAGAGTGCCAGAGTAAGTAAGACATAGGCACTCATCTGTCTGATGGGATAGGCAATGGGGTAATAGCGCTGTCCGATGAAATAGGACAACAGCATCGAAGTGGCGTATGCAGCGAATCCTGCCCAAGCGCAGGCCATATAACTGAAACGTGGAATCAAAAGAATATCTATCGTGATGAGCACGACGGCTCCGATGCCGGAAAAATAGGCTCCCCAGATGGTCCTGTCTGTCAGTTTATACCAGAAGGAAAGGTTGAAGAAGACACCAAACATAATCTCTGCCGCCATAATAATAGGTACCACGCGCAAACCGTCCCAGTAACTTTCACCAATCAGATACTTCAGGATGTCAAGATAGCCCATGACCACAAGGAAGGCCAAGAGCGTAAAGATCAGATAGAACTTCATGGCCTGGGCGTATGTGTCACGATTGTCTTTGTCTTTCGATTTGCCAAACACGAATGGCTCGTATGCGAAACGGAAGGCCTGCGTGATCATCACCATAATCATCGCAATCTTGATACAGGCACCATAGATGCCGAGTTGTGCACGGGCTTCTTCCTGAGATCCGTCAAAGAGATAGGGGAAGAGTATCTGTGAGGCAGCTTGGTTAAGTTGTCCTGCAAGCCCCATGATCAACAATGGCCATGTGTAACTAAGCATCCGCTTGCAAGTGTTCTTATCGATCTTGAAAGGCTGGGATGCCCATTCCTTCCAAAGCATCAGCAAGGTAGTACAGGTACAGAATAGATTGATATAGAAGACGAAGGCCACGTCGAGCGTAAACTGCTCATCATAGATTCCGAATGGGTTTAGTCTTAGGGCAGGCAGGACAATCAGATATAAGAGATTGAGCGTAATGTTCAGCACGATGTTGATAATCTTCAGCAGGGCAAAGCGGAGGGGCTTATGCAGATAACGGAGATAGGCAAAAGGGATGGCCATGAACGCATCGATGGCAACGGTAACATACATCACTGCCACATATTCCGGATGGTCGGCATAGCCTACTGCTGTCGCTATGGGATATAGGAACATCATAAGCAGCACCGCTGAGATTAGCGAGGTCATCATGACCATCGTCAGAGCTGTGGAATAGACTTTCTTGGGGTCTTCGCCTTCTTTGCTCATAAAGCGGAAGAAGGTGGTCTCCATGCCAAAAGTCAGTAGGATGATGAGCAGCGAAACGTAGGCATAGACATTAGTGATGATGCCATATTCTCCGCCAGATGCCGCAAACCGTGCTGTTTGTATCGGCACCAGAAGATAGTTGATGAATCGGGCAACGATGCTCGAAAGGCCATAGATGGCCGTATCCTTTGCGAGTGATTTCAGATTTGCCATTAGAGATGATTAGAGTTATTAGGGATATTAGGGTTATGAGGGTTATTAGGGTTATTAGGGATATTAGGATTATGAGGATCATTAGAGATTTCCCTAAAATCCCTACTATCCCTAACTTCCCTACTATCCCTAATCTCCCTTTGATTATTACTTCTATATTTCAGTCTCGCCTGAAAGCGTTGCTCCTTGATGCCTCCTTCTTCCAGGAATTTCCTGTCAATCCTGTCGATGAGACCCCTGAGCAGAACCAGCGTCTGATGAATCACAATGATGGCGATATTCGCTATATCCTCATCACTGCGACCTTCTATCTGCCGACAATACCATTGGCTGTCATTATGTTTTTGGAAAAGAGGGATGCATGCCTGATATTTAGGGTGTTGCTGCCCCCAGCGCTCTAACTGGTGAACACGAAGATAGTCTTCATAATCCTCCAGAAGTTCCTCCAGACTCCCTTTGGCAATGACGGTCAGTTTATGATGGGAGGCAGAAGATCCCTCAGCGTCGCTATATCCTTCTACGATATTCTGTTTCCCTGATCGTGCTGCCTGTTGCATCTGGTCAACAGTCCTGTCATGTCCCCTATCGAGGAAATGCTCTACAAAGTAATAGGTGATATCAAAGACACATTCCGACTTCTGATAAGCCTTCAGCGACTTATAACTCCCTGGTTTCTTCTGATAATCCTCCATATTCCCTAATTACCCTAATCACCCTAATCTCCCTATCCAAAAAAAAGATACGCAATTGCTATCGCCGCGATGATTCCCGCCAGGTCTGCCATCAGTCCGCAGGCCACGGCATGACGGGTCTTACTGATGCCCACGCTGCCGAAGTAGACGGCAAGGATATAGAAGGTCGTATCAGTACTTCCCTGGAAGATACAACTCAGACGACCTATGAATGAGTCAGCGCCGTACGTGGTCATCGCGTCGACCATCATACCCCGCGCTCCACTGCCACTGAGCGGCTTCATCAGCGCCGTGGGCAGGGCACCCACGAAGTCGGTATTGCCGCCGCATGCCTTCACGCACCAGGCTATACTGTCGATGAGCATATCCATTGCGCCGCTGGCTCTGAACACGCCGATGGCCACGAGTATCGCCACCAGATAGGGGATGATGCGCACGGCTGTCGTGAAGCCCTCCTTCGCTCCTTCGATGAAGGCGTCGTAGACATTCACTTTCTTCCTTACACCCGCCAGTATAAAGGCGATGATGATCAGCATCAGCAGGATGTTCGCCGTCGACGTGCTCACCTTGTTCATCAGCACCGAGTCAAGCTGTCCGAAGCCCCAGATCACGGCTGCCACCACCAGGGCGGCACCTCCCAGCGTCAGCAGGATGGTACGGTTCAGCAGGTTGATCTTCTGATAGAAGCTCGTCACGATGATGCCCGCCAATGTTGAGAAGAACGTCGCCAGCAGGATGGGGATAAACACGTCCGTAGGCTGTGCGGCACCCATCTGGGCCCTATATACTAATATAGAGATAGGTATAAGCGTCAGGCCGCTGGTGTTCAGCACGAGGAACATGATCATGGGGTTCGTCGCTGTCACCTTCAGTTCCTCCGCCTTCTCAGCCGTGATGCTCCCCATCTCCCGCTTCGTCCTGATCTGGTCATTCTTGATCTCGTCCAACTGCTCCATCGCCTTCAGGCCCAGCGGCGTGGCCGCATTGTCGAGGCCCAGCATGTTCGCCGCGATGTTCATGAAGATAGAGCCCGTCACGGGATGACCCTTGGGGATGTCGGGGAACAGTTTTGCGAACACAGGCGACAGCAGCCGGGCCAGCACGTTCACCACTCCACCCTTCTCGCCGATCTTCATGATACCCAGCCAGAGCGACAGCACGCCCGTCAAGCCCAATGATATCTCAAACGCGGTCTTCGACGAAGAGAACGTCGAGTCCATCATAGCCGGGAACACATCGTAGTCTCCCAGAAACACCAACTTCACCACCGCAATGACGAATGCGATGACGAAAAAAGCAATCCAAATATAATTCAGTACCATACAGTCTGCAAAATTACAACAATCTTCGCACACCACCAAATATTAATGCCAAAAAGGGGCACCTGCTTCACGCAGATGCCCCTCCGGACTAGTATTTAAGTACGTTGATGAAAAGAAATTTGTTATCTTGACTCATAGAGAACCCTATACCATACATCGTTGGCATAGTTGCCAATGACGTACTGCTGGAACAGTTTTACGCCATCCACATTATACTTTCTGTCGATATCCTGCGTCTCACCGCACCACTCATAGTCAGTGCCTACGGCAATCTTACTGGCCACCTTGCCAACCTCAGACTTCAGCGGGATGTTCGTACTCATTTTCGTCACTTCGACAACGATGTCCTTGGCTGCTGCACGCGAGGCGACATACTTGCCGATGGTGATGCGCCCGCACTCCTTGCTGTAGTCGATGGCACCGTCACGACCCGTATTCATCATATTGGAATTTGTTTCGCCCCAGATGGCCTGGTGTATCTCCTGTCCCTCAATATACAATGGCAATTCACCGCCGACGGCACGGATAATGAGTGTTGTGGTGGCGCCGTCGTCATTCGGACAGACGTCGAACACCACGTCGTTGAAGTCGAAGTCGCTGCTCTGCGACACCGTCAAGTCCTCCACGATGATACGGCAGACGGCGTTCGTAGGATTACCTGCTGCCGGTGTCGTACTGCTGGTCTGATGCTCCTCCGGCTGAGTGATGTCAGGCGTCTGCGTATTGTCGGAGGTATTATCAGAGGTATTTGTCTCTTCTGAAGTGTCATTCTGAGAACTGCCGCCATTGTTGGTATAGCCAGCACCCGTACACTCTCCCTCAGGTATATAGAGTTCGCGGCCTGCCTCATTGGCAAACTTGCTCATATTCTGCTTGATGCCATGGAAAGCGCTCCACTGATTATCCAAGTCAGACCATGTAGAGTTCACATACAGTCCCTGATCTTTCTTACCCCAGTCGAAATACACATTCCCACTGGCAGTAATATCGCCGCCATATCCAATCCACACATCGCGGCTGATCCTGACGATGGCAAACGAGCCATCTGTGGTGGGGCCGTTGAATGTGGCCTGCTGGCACTGGATATCCTGACAGTTGATCATACTGTTCTCGTAGAGCGTCTGCTGTCCAGAGAACAGGGCCTTGCCACCCACATCGAGGCGGCTGTTGTTAAGCATCGTCAACTTGGCAATGCCTGCATCACCCGTATACTGCCAATAGCAACCGTTGATAAACTCACAGTTGTAGGTATCGGCAGCCCCCTCGTTACAACCTGCCACGATGGTACCGAAGTTCGTAATCTTGCTGCTCCCTTGCGAAGTGGTGTTACGGAGTTTGCTCACATTTATACTGCCACAGTTGTAGAAGTCTGAGCCGTTGGTATTCAGTTCACCAGCATAACTGATGGTACCTGCATTATAGCACTTCGAGCCGTTGGTCACAGCCAGATAAGCGCCATCCGTACCTGTGATCCTGCCACCAGGCAGCACGATGAATCTTCCATTGGTCGACAGGTTCTGCGTTCCGTTGATATGGACCTCGCCACCATCGGCCACGACAATGGTTACACCATTTAAGGTATAGCCAGTTCCGATGTTCAGTTTACCCTGCACATAGATGACCGAGCCGTTCATGCTGCCAGTAGTAATGCTGAACTGCTTCGTGATCTCCGTTCCGCTGGCCACGCGGTAGAACTTACTGGTAATTGCAGCAGGCTCCTCTGTATTACCTTGGTTGTCGCCTGTGTTATCACCGGTATTATCACCGGTATTATCACCGGTATTATCATCGGTATTATCACCAGTATTATCACCAGTATTATCATTAGGTTCAACGAACTCCAACACTTTTCCTTGAACATAATACTGAATGCCATAGAAAGATATAGGCTCATTATCACTGAAATAAATCTTATAAGAGTGACCTCCTGCAATACTACCATTATATGGAGCATTTTCATATGTAAAATCCCATTCACCACCACCTCTTATATATTTATTATCCGTCATATCATAGATAATCAGTTTCGCGCTATTTCCCCTATTTTCGTAATAAGTGGTAATGGCACCAGCGCCGGAATACCACTGATTATCAACCAATGGCTTAAAGATAATATATGGACGGACTATCTTAGCAGGATAGTCACTAAAAGTAGCCGACGACTCCGCTGCATTTCCCGTTCCTCCAAAAGTGAGTATGCCTACAACATTCGAACCATTATACATATACGCATCTTGTCCATCTGTCGGATTAAAGCCAACAGAGACCCGGAAATAACTATTTCCGTCTATCGCATCTCCCACTGCTCTGGTTGCAGCGCGAGTGTTACCCATCGTGCTGGTGCCGAAGATAAAGCCCTGACTGGTGATGTCTTCATCCGTGAAGGCATTATACTGCTGCATCTCTGCCTCAGTCAGGCCGTCCAGATAATAGTCAGCCGACTTGGCATACTGCGTCCACTCTGTTTCCGTAGCACGGGTCGAAGCGACATAATCGCTGAAACCCCAGTCCTGGGTCTCGGCGGGCTGACCGAAACGCTGTACAAATGCACTCTCGTAGTTTCCTTGTACATCAAACTCGACTGCATTCTGGAAGTCGGAGAAGTTCGTACAGCCAGCCATCAGACCGGCCGCAGCCATTACGCCCAATCTTCCCATCAAATTCCTATTCATACTCAAATACAAAAACTAAATACTCACAATACTAAACTAAATCATCGTTATATTAGCAGGCCGGGAGCCCTCCCTCTGAGAGCCCCGGCTAAAGATAATTCCTACTTGTCCCTTAACTGATACCAGGCTGTGCCTTCCTCCCAGACATCGCCGTAAGTACCCTTCACATAACCTGAGAACAACTTGTCGTCGCCTTTGCGGAACTTCTTGTCGATGTCCAGGCGCTCAGAGCACCACTCATAGTCGCGACCTACGCAGACCTTGCTGGCCACCTTACCCGTTTTGGCTGTCAGCAGGATATCAATCAGGTCTTTGTTTTCACCTCGTTTCGTAACGTAAACCGGGATGGTGTTAGCCAGTGCACGAGTGTTATAGACACCACTAATAGTGAAATCTACATACCTCTTTTCGTAATCTATAGTCCCGTCCCAGCCTGTATTGATGATCGGATAAGAACTGTTGTATCCGAACTCCTTGTGGACCTCGTGGTCTGCCACGTACAACGGCAGTTCACCACCAGCAGCACGCAGACGGATAGTGGTTGTGCTGCCATCACAGAACACGTCGAACACCACATCGTTGAAGTCGAAGTCGCTGTTCTCACCCACCGTCAGGTCCTCAGCCACGATACGGCAGACGAAGGTTCCAGGATCAGTGGTCTCCTCTTCTTCCGGATCTGGAATCACAATCGGGTCTTGTGGCTTTTCCGTCTTCGTACCAGTAACAGCAAATACCAAGTCGTTGAAGTCGAAGTCAACCCAGTCTTCGAAACCTATGAAGGTAATATCATCGTCGCCGATCTTACTCTGGAAGACGGCCGCATGGGAAGTATGTGGATCCGTCACGCCATAGCCACCAACACCATAGCCAAAGGTGGTGGAGTGGATTTCGGCATTCATATCACTGTCGCAATAATAGTCAGGCTTCGTAGAGATTTTCTTTATCTCGATCTTTGAAATGGACGTTGTAGCCTCTGTGGCAGCAGTACCTGTCAGGAATTCACAGCCATAGAATCCCAGTTTCGATCCCTCAGCATAGACAGCATACACATGATTGGCCTCGACAGGGAAGTCATAAGTTCCATTATACTTTGAAGACACCGTGATTCCATCATAGCCCGAAAGAGAGGTTCCACTTGTATTGTTCCACCCATTCGTACCCAAGTCCTTAATATAGAAGCGCTTGTCTGCGTTTAAAGATACTGCGACTCTCATTACGCCTGGATTCCATGCCAGGAAATAATATGTTGTTGCCCCGCCAGACAGCCCTCCATTCTGACTTGTTCCTGAGGTATAGGCAGAATATCCACTCACACTTCCATCCGATTTAGGTTTACTGAAGTAAGGAGTCGATCCCAATTTCACAGTAACTGAACCCAATTTTATACTGAAGCCACAATCAAAGGGACCGAGAGCACTCTTAAAGACACCGTCTCTCTCCTTGGTCACATTGCCTTGCCAATCAGCATACTCAAATTCAAAGCCATAGAAACCCAGTTTGGAGCCTTCAGCATAGACGGCATACCAATTCCACGCTTCGACAGGAAAACGGTATACGCCTGTATAATCTGACGATACCGTCTTCCCATCATATCCTGAAAGTGAAGTACCCTCGAAATAAGTCGAAGGATCATTCTCACTCCCGAGCTTCTTGATATATAGTTTCTTCCCAGCATTCAACTTGACTCCTACATTGATAGTACCATCTTTCTCTGGACGGAGATAGTAACATGTATTACCACCATCCAAACTTCCGTTTACACCATTTCCTTCCATATACCAATTGAAGGAGTTTTCTGCATAGGTAAATGAAGATCCTTGCTTTGCTGCAGCAAATTGTGGGACGCCAAGTTCATTACCAAATCTAATCTGAACCTTACCATCAATATACTGATTGGAACCATACTTATAATACTCATTTGCAGAAACCGCAAACTTACCCTGCGAAGTAAGGGATGCCTCTGTGCCGCCTGTCGTAGTCGTGACACCACCACTCTGATAAATATCATTCGATGCTCCGCCCCAAGTATTGCTGATGACGAAGTTGATCACATAGTTGGGTGGGAAATCATAAGAGCATTTATCATTAGCATCTACATATACCAGACTATAAGTATTATTATAAAGGTGTGTTTCACCTCCCTGGCTGGGATTACTCATCTCGCCAAGCGAATACTTGGGCATCGTCTTGATCTGCTCAGCCGTTGGTTTATGCCCGACGGGATAATAGTAATAACTCAGTCTGTCGCCAGAGTTAGAATAATGGTAGATAGGCGTCAAGGTGACAGGGCCACCAGTCGTAACAATCGAGTAACCCGTCGACTGTGCCTTTGCAAGATTATTCACATTCTCAGGAATCAAGCCCGGCTGTTCACCTGTTCCTACAATCACTTGCCTGGCAGCGGCGACAAATTCGTCAGAAAGTTCAGATGTGACAACTGTTCCGTGAACATCATAAAACCTGTCACTCCAACCAGAATTGTGCCAAGCGGCATAAGAGTTCATGAAGTCGAATGATGACTGAGGGGTGCCAGATTCTATGGCAGCATCCACACCCTCCCAGGCAAGAGCCATCTGGGCGTTATATGTATAGTCACCAACAGACACATAAGGCTGATCCACGACAGCTCGTGTGCCGCTTGCTGCTGAGCCGAAGCCCCACGTCTGCGTTGCGGCGGGCTGGCCGAAACGGGTGATGAAGGCATTCTCGTAGTTCTGCACAATATTGAACTCGGCGGTGCTGCCGCCACTGAGGTCTACATCATTTCCGCAGCCAGAAAAGAGCCCGCCTAAGGCTACGACTGCAGCAGTTGTCATCAAATACTTTTTCATCATACTAATCCTCAAAAATAAGCTTATTCGGTAATACATTGCAATATCTTTGCAAAAATACGAATTATTTCTATACGAACCAACAAAAGCCCCGATTATTTAACAGAAATTCACCAAACAGAGGCCGCCATGTATGCTTTATACCTCACACAACCTTCGAAAGAGCAATAAAAGCTGGTACACAAGTTTGTGGACCACAAATTTGTGTACCATCGCAAAAAGTCTGAATTAGAGCACATTAAAGAGGCGCCTGCTCACGCAGACGCCCCCTCCAATGATAATTTAGTTTTTTTAAGTATTTGATGTATTATTATTTCCACCATACGAGTGTGGGGCTGTTTGCTACCCATGTAGAGAACCTGGGATACTTCGACTTAATGCTCTCACGCTCAGCACACCATTTCTTGCCTGTAGCGAAGTCAGCACCAACACAAAGCTTAGCTGCTGGAGCACCACCAGTGGCAGTCAGCTCAATCCAGTTGTCAGAAATAATCTTGCCATTCTCATCCTTCTCGCCCTTATTGACCATGATTTTGATATCTTTACCTCTGGTCGACTTCTGAGAAGCCACGGGGAACGAAGCAGTAGGAATGTCGTTCACATCGGCCTTATCACCTGTGTTGATCATCTTATAGAGACCAGTTTTAGAATCTGGCTGGGCATATCCGAATTTTGCATGAACCTCTTCGCCAGCAACTGTAAGGGGCAGCGTACCACCAGCGGCATACAGCGTAACGGTTGCTGCATTGTCAGAAGTATAGTGCACAGTGAAGACAACATCGTTGAAGTCGAAGTCGGTATCACCAGAAGCACTCAGGTCCTCAGCGATGATACATACGTCATCGGGATCAGATGGAGGAGTAACAATGTTTTCCTTGTTAGCCTCTGTCAGAGTGACAATCCAGTCAGAGAAGACATAATCGCGACCACCAATGTTCTTCACCCAGTTACCATTATTTTGGGTTGGATGAGCACTCTGTAAAATATAACCCAAAACTAAATCAAGATTATAATAACCGGCTTCATTATTTGTTATAGTAATACCATATTGAGAATCAAATTGATCTTTAGTCAGTTTTTTGTTATAGGTGTCCTTGGTTACATTATTATTACCGTCTTTAATATAGTTGGCAATTGCCTGGTTAGAAACATCATCAGTAACGTAACCTAACTCGTTACCTTTAGCATCAGTTAATACAAAATCTTGGAATTCGCTCTTAGGCGTCATCTTTCCCTTGTAGAGTACATACTGAGAATTGCCGTCACAGAAATCCAGAGCCTTAGCTTTTGAACCGGTTAATAGTCCATCTATTGTTACCTGCTCGTAATCCAAGCCAACGAATGAGCGATTCCATCTCTCATCAGTAACAGTCGCACCAAACTTGCCGATTGCTTCGAGAGAGTCCTTATGAGCAATAGCCCAGGCATCTATCACAGCAGCACCCGCATTTGCACAGCAATCAAGGTGTGTTTTTGAACCTTCAGAATCCTGGAATCCAACGGTCTCAGTGCTTTCACCAAGAATCAGCATGATATGATCCTTGTGGGTACCGTCACCATTATCATTCAGATAGGTGATACCAGGCCAGTTCTGAACATTCTCACGTGGCAGTCCATTAGCGTCACTTGCGTTTGCAGTTCCGTAACGGCCGTGATTGAAGTTGTTGATGTGCTGCCTGGGCTGACCGCCTTCAAGTCCCATATACAGCCAATCCATATGTTCACTGCCTACAATCTCATTTCCATTTGTTGCATGATATACCTCTGCAGAAATCGCTCCAGGAGTAGTACCACCCTTATAGACCTGCTGTACGAAGAAATCCTTGAACCCAGGATCTACATAAGTCAGACCAGGATTTGCCTGGAAATAGGCCATAACACGAATTTTCTGCTGTGCTGACAATTCTGTTGGAGCCTTATAACCATCAGCAGCCCACTTATTTGCATCAGGATTTTCAGCACGCGTGCCAGCGGAATAGCCACCGAATCCCCATGTCTGATCAGGAGAGATCGTTCCACCTACATACTTAGTGAAAGCTTCGTTGTACTTCTCTACGATTGTAGTAGCCTCATTTCCCTTTACTACCTCGGGATTGTAGAGCTCCTCATTCTTTGAACAGCTTGTGAATGCAGCGCTAAGAGCGAGGGCTGCAACACCTGTCATCAAATACTTTCTCATAATCTCAAAAATTTTAATGTTATAATTCTGTTGGTTTAAATGTTTGTTTCTTAACCCTATTCCGAAATGTGGTTGCAAAGTTACATTATTTATTTATATGTAGCCACATTTTTTATGTTAAAAAAGCATAAAGATTGCACAAACGTTTGATGTTTGTTACTTTTCGTAGAATAAAAAGATAGTTTTCGCAAAGTCGCGACAGGCTGACTGGGCTGCTATGAGAACAAGTCGCGAATTGCTACCAACTGCTGAAACGCACCGCTATGAGCACTATCTACTCATATTATCCTTCGCCGAGGTGAAGGATCGGCCCCATACGTACTTCTCTCTACGAGAGAGAAGGTAGTATGTGGGGGGGGGCGCTCAGCCTTCACCGAGGCGCCTGAAACCTGCTCGAGAACGCTCATCTGGAGCGGGTGCTGAAAAAAAGTTGCAAAAAATATCGTCAGAGTCGGACAAAGACGGACAGTGACCTTTCCCAATGTCGTAACTTTGCCGTCGCATTTGAGATG
>CAMNPN010000067.1 GCA_946548085.1 uncultured Prevotella sp.
GCCTTCTTTCCTGTAATTTGACAAATCTTAGACATTTCTATCTACTTTTTACTTGTGATTTACACTTACTTATTCCAAACAGCGTGCAAAGGTACACATTTTAATTGAGATTCAAACCACTGTTCAAACGTAAAGGCCAAGAATTATGTTTTTTTAACCTTCGTACACGGGCCGAGGCTCGTTTTCCTCCTTCAGGAAGTTCAAAAAGAGTTCCATGGCGTGGTTTGTCGCGATGGCCAGATTGATGTCGCGGCCATGGTCTTCCTCCACCTTCATCGTCACCACACGGTCAGGAGTGCCGCATGCCAGCCAGATGGTTCCCACGGGGATTTCCTTCGTGCCGCCCGTAGGACCGGCCAGTCCTGTTGCGGCGATGGCATAGTCGGTCTGCAGAGCCTTACAGGCGCCCTTCACCATGGCGATGGCCACCTCCTCACACACAGCGGTCTTCTCCTCCAGCAACTGATGGTCTACACCCAGCAGCCGCTCCTTGATCTCATTGACATACGAGATGATGCCTCCCTTGAAATACTTCGAGGCTCCTGGCACGGCAATGATTGCCTCAGCGATCCTGCCTCCTGTACAACTCTCTGCCGTACTTACTGTCTTCTCCGTCTCCCAGAGAATCTCACTGATATCCCTGCTGGTAATCTTACTTTCAAAATCCATATCTTTTTTATTTATTTGTTTACAGTTTACGGTTTACAGTTTACAGTTAATAACTTGGCAAGCCATTCGCAGCATACAGATCTGCCTATAGAGTAATCATCTGTAAACTGTAAACCGTAAACTGTAAACATATTCATTCTTACTTAAACGTTACTTTCGAGAACGCCGGTGCATCGATGCTGCAGAACTGCTTGTCGAGATACTTGTAGTAGCCCACGATACCAATCATCGCAGCATTATCCGTCGTATAACTGAACTTCGGGATGTAGATGGTCCAGCCGTAGCGCTTCGCAGCATCATGGAAGGCGTTGCGCAGACCGTTGTTGGCACTCACGCCGCCAGCCACCGCCACATGCCTGATACCCGTCTGCTTCACCGCTTTCTTCAGTTTCTTCATCAGGATATCCACAATGGTCCACTCCAGCGACGCGGCAATATCCTCCTTATGGTGCTCGATAAAGTCCGGATCTTCCTTCACCCACTTCTGCAGCGAGTAGAGGAACGAGGTCTTCAGACCAGAGAAACTGTAGTCGAGGTCGGGGATGTTCGGCTCGGCGAACTTGTATGCCTTGGGATTGCCCTGACGTGCCAGACGGTCGATAATCGGACCTCCGGGATACCCCAGTCCCATCACCTTCGAACACTTGTCGATGGCCTCGCCCGCCGCATCGTCGATGGTCTGCCCCAGCACCTCCATATCGTTGTAGGCGTTCACCTTCACGATCTGAGAGTTGCCGCCGCTTACCAGCAGACATAGGAAGGGCAGCGGAGGAATGGTGTTCGCATCTCCCTCCGGCTCGCGGATAAAGTGCGCCATCACATGCCCCTGCAAGTGGTTCACATCTATCAACGGGATACCAAGACTCCTGGCGAATCCCTTGGCGAAACTCACGCCAACGAGCAGCGACCCCATCAGTCCGGGACCTCTCGTAAAGGCCACAGCCGACAACTGTTCTTTCGTAATGCCAGCCTTCTTGATGGCCTGATCCACCACAGGCACCACATTCTGCTGATGCGCCCTCGATGCCAGTTCGGGCACCACGCCGCCGTAGGCCTCATGCACAGCCTGCGAGGCCGTCACATTCGACAGCAGCACCCCATTCCTGAGCACCGCCGCCGACGTATCGTCGCAACTCGACTCTATACCTAATATATAAATATCTTTATCAGTCATTCACCTTATTATATTATATAAGAAGAGCATCTGATTCTTCAATTCCGCTGCAAAGGTAGTGCAAAATTTCGAGTTAGCGAAGAGAATACAAATATATTTGTAGTCTTGAGTGTGAGAAATTTATCCAAAGTGCTCTATCAGATAAGTAACCGCACAACAAATCGCCGCCACGGGGAAAAGTCCGAGCCTGCACCAGGCCGCCACGATACCCACCAGCAAGGCCACCAGCCCCGCCACAGGCGTCATGGTGGTATGGATGATGTCTGGGAATGTCATTACAGCCAGTGTCACGTATGGCACATAGTAGAGGAAACTCCTCAGGGACCTGTTACGTATCTGTCCCTTGATAAGTATCATCGGCAAGACACGGATGAGATTCGTCGTGAGGATGCCGATCAGGATATAGATGATGATACTATGCTTCTCCATCCTCACTCAGATTGACAGGTTTCAACCACGCCGCCACAGCAGAGATGACGACAGTCAGCACGATGGTCCGCGTGCCACTCCCCCACTCGCTCACGACAGGCGCAATGCTGCATCCGCCACTCAGCACCACACAGGCTATCATGGCATAGAGCACGTTGCGGTCCTCTCTCGCGGGCGGCATGATGATAGCCAGAAACATGCCGTAGAGCGCCACGCTGAGCGCAGAGACGATGGCCGCAGGCAGCATGCCGCCCGCCACGATTCCCGCAGCACATCCCGATGCCCAGAAGACAGTGGATATCAAGGCGGCGGAATAGGTATAGGCCGGCGGGGTATAGCCCTTACGACTCACGGAGATGCCGAACACCTCGTCGGTGATACAACAGGCCATCAGCACCCGGTGAAACCACGAAGTGGCTGGCGCTATCTTCTGCGAGAGCGCTGCACTCATCAGCATATAGCGCAGGTTCGCCACCAGGCACATCGCAATCAGTTCCACATACGAGGCATTGATGGCCACCAGCGTATAGACCCCGTATTCACCAGCCGAGGCACGGGTGAAGAAACTACTCACGAAGCCCAAGGCAGCCGTAATGCCAGCCTTCTTGGCAATGATGCCGAGCGAGAAAGCCACGGCAAAATACCCCAAGGCTATTGGGATGCCGTCGCGCAGACCACTGACGATATCCGTCCTCTGTCTGCCAATTCTTTCCATCGCGATACTTCTCATCTTCCTACTTACCTTACAGGATTTCCCTTGCTATCCAGGCACAGGCCTCAGCATCAGCAAGGGCATGATGGTGATTCTCAAGACGATAGCCACACTCGGCAGCAACGGTATGGAGTTGGTGGTCTGCCAGATAGCGGAAGGCACGACGCGAAGCCAGAAGCGTACAGTGGAACTCATAGCCGGGATAGTCCATCTGATAGCAGCGGAAGACAGCCTTCAGGCAACTCTCATCGAACGCCTTGTTATGGGCCACGAGAGGCAGGCCTTCAATCAACGGCTCGACCTGCTTCCATACTTCGGGAAATACAGGTGCCTCCTCCGTATCCTCACGAGTGAGACCATGCACCCGGCTACACCAATAGTTGTAATAGTTAGGCTCAGGCTGTATCAGCGAATAAAACTTATCCACGATCTCCCCTCCCCGGACTATCACGATGCCAACAGAACAGATACTCGTCCGCTCATTGTTAGCCGTCTCAAAGTCTATCGCCGCAAAGTCCTGCATATCCGTATTTGGTCAGGTATATTTTATAGCACTAATAAATCCTACTCATCAGAGAAGCCAAGTCCTTGGCTCATCGCCGCAATCAGATCCAGTTTCGTTGCTTCGCTGTAGTCCTCGTCATCGACGATACTTCTCATGACATCTGTCAGCAAATCACGGTCGATATGTCCTGCTGCCACATGATAGCCGATGGCCTCCATCCTCTCCATGAAAGTCTTGGCCAGATACATGTAGCCGTTCTTCACCAGGAAGTACAGCGTCAGCGTGATGGATATCCTTTTGTTGCAGTCAGCGAAGTAGTGACCTCTGCACAGGCTGAACATCAGGTAGGCCGCCTTGTCGGCAATCTCCGGATAGTAGAGATCATCCTGCACAAACTCCAATGTAGCCCTGATACCACCCTCGTCGCGCACACCAGCCATGCCGCCACCACTCTTCTCCACCGTCTTATAGTAGATGGTGAGCGCCTCGTCGTAGTCAATATATGATAGAGTAATCATACCCGTTCCTCCCCCCTATTGCTTTAGACGATCCAGCACAGCCTTGTTTTCATCCAGCAGATGATCGAAATCGACAGACATATCACCAATGAACTTCTCATACTCCTCTGGCGATACAGCCTTCAGATATTCAGCGATATTCCCATGATAGACATCACGGAACGCTAAATCACGAGAAGCCATCTTCTGACGAGCATCATAGATGATGGGCTCCATCATAGGATGCTTGGCCAACTCCTGTATCACCACTTCCACGTCATCAACAGTCAGCGGCCCCATTTCCTCAGCCTTCTTCCTGATCTCAAAGGCAGCCCCATTCTCAAATGAAGATATTGCCCTCAGCACTTCAGCATAGAGCGTACGGCGGAGGTTGTCCTTCTCACTCAGCGAGAGCAGTTTCTTATACTCCTTTGCCTTCTCACGGAACACAGCCTTATAAATCATATCCGTAATCTGGGCATACTTGTAAGTCTTATGTCCATCCACATATTTGTTAATGGCATCCGTCAGGTTCTTGCGATAGTTATCCTCCTGAATGGCAGCAGGCAGATACTCCCTATCCCTGCGGTTGATATACTTCGTGCCGCCGCCAGTCTTTTCGTTGATGGTGGAAATCACGATATCGAGGATACGAGAGCGGACATATTTTGCTTTTTCGCTCTCCGTCAACAGCATGCCAATATTAAGGAAAGAGCGGAAATCGAATAGACCTAAAGATACCGTTTTGTGAGCGACATTAATGTCGCTAGCAAATTGCAACTTAAAGTCTTTCAGCGACTTACCCTTACATAAAAAATAGCCATTATGCTTCAACTCTTCTTCATTAGATACCAATAAACGCTCTATTGTCCTTTCGTCCACACCATAATAATCAGCCACCATTTGCTTCGTCAGCACATAGCGACCCTCGAACTCCAAAGCCTTTACGTTGAGTTCCTCCTGTATCCTCGGCAGAGCCACCGAATTATTCAGTACATTCTGCCGCTCAATCTGTGATGCCGTTAAATCCTTTGCCATATAAAAACAATTATTCTGCAAAGATACTGCTTTTTTCTTAACCAGCAAACATCTACATCCCTATTTTTACATTTTTTCTTTTCTTATCGTTTCTGTATTTGATGTTGTTCTTTTTAACCCAAATCAGTCATTAGGCCAGTTTGAGTTAACACGCTCATCCCTCACATTTTTGAATGGAAATCCTTTTATACAAAGGGGACCCGAAAGATTTATCCCTCACATCATCCTTCACTTACCCTTCACGTATAAACTCACTTAGGTAGTCATGGGTACCTGGAGTATTGTAACAAAAACAGACCACATACCAAGGCGCCCGTCCCCCACGATTATATCGGGAAATTGTATTTGCAAATTTTGGAGCAGCGAAAACAAAGATAAGTGCTTCTTTCTTTGTTGAGTCGTGACAAAATTCGCCGAAAAGCAAATAATTCCAAAGATATTTTCTTATTTCGCATAAAATTCGTAATTTTGTACCCGCATCTGCCTGTTGCGGCTGGGATGTCATCTGAGGGTGACGGAGCCGATGGGTGGAGCACTACATATTGGAAGGCGTTATCGCGCTTTGTTTTTGGACAATCGAACTACCACAATCGAGAAGCAAACAAGAACATTGTAGGGGTGACTGCCACGGGGTGTAGTATATACTCTCCGTAGTGTGCGGCGAGGGCTAACCATGTCCTCACTTGCACACTTTACGGTGTATAGTATACTCCCACGTGAGTGTTTCTCTGTCTGTTTTTTGCTTTGGCTGTGGTAGGCCAGATTGTCGAACAGGCAGATGTAAGCACCCACGTTTTTTTGTATGTAGGTATCAACAGAGTAAAATCCATCTGACTTATGGGTGCTTGTCAGAACTAATAGATAGACAAGGCAATTAAGAGTAACTGACAAAGATAGAACACGAGATTCATTTCACTTCTGGTGACATAGAACTGGAAAACTAAACTTACGCAGAAGCAGAAACAGTAATGACCTCGCACGAGAACAGCGTGGGGGATTCGTTATGCTTTCATTCTGCAGCGTTTCCAGTCGCTTATGTCACAAGCATGACCGCCCCTGCGCTTCTTCGAAAATGCAGGGGCTTTTTAGTGCCTATGAAGGGATATGAGTGAAGAACGACAAGCGCTTGTTGGAATTGGTACAGACGTCATCATTGGTAAGGCAGAAGAGCCAATAATTCCTATCCGTTTTGATGATGAACCTTTACAAGCAGAAAAGAAGTATCGGGTGCTATCTTTATTCTCTGGATGTGGTGGAATGGACTTAGGGTTTGAAGGTCATTTCATCGCAAACAAGAAATCATTTGCTGATGATAGTCCTTTTATCGACCATCAAATAGACGACAAATGGGTATTCTTGAAAAAGACCCAATTCCAGACAATCTTTGCCAACGATATACTGCCTGAAGCGGAGAAGGCTTGGACTACATATATGAGTAGATTTGGTTATAGTGAGAATGTTTATCACAATGCCAGCATTGTTGAATTGGTTAAGATGCATCGGCAAGGAGCTGACATTTTCCCTAAGGATGTAGATGTGGTAACGGGTGGGTTCCCGTGTCAGGATTTTAGTGTTGCAGGCAAGCGACAAGGTTTCAACTCTCAAAAGGACGATTTTGGGAAAAAGCGTGCTGATGACAAACCCTCGGAAGAGAGCAGAGGTAAGTTGTATTTTTGGATGAAACAAGTAATAGATATTGTTCGTCCTAAAATCTTCATAGCCGAGAATGTGAAGGGACTTGTCAACCTCGGTGATGTAAAGGATATCATTCAACGAGACTTTGCCAGTGCCGACGGAAACGGATATATCGTATTAACCCCCCAGGTGCTGCATGCAGGCAACTATGGCGTACCCGAATCAAGAGAGCGTGTCATCTTTATTGGCATCAGACGTGATGTGCTTAAACCAGAAGCATTACGAGCGTTGGAGTCAGATGTTGTTCCAGAAGAATACAATCCTTATCCACAACCTACACATGCAGCAACACTCAGGGATGCCGGATTGTTGCCTATGGTGACAACCTATGATGTGCTGAATGATCTTGCAGAGCCAGAAGATTCTCTTGACCCATCGCAGAAAGTATATTCGAAAGCAAAATTCCTGGCTAATGGTAGTCAGGGACAGATAGAGATAAAACTGGATGGACTGGGACCGACAATCCGTTCTGAGCATCATGGCAATATAGAATTCCGCCGCCTCTCTGCTGAGCATGGCGGCAAGCACACTGAAGAATTGAATGCAGGACTGAAAGAACGGAGACTTACTCCAAGAGAGTGTGCTTTGATTCAGACGTTCCCATCCGACTATCGCTTTGTCATCAAGAAAAGTTCTGGCAATGGTTATCACGTTAGTTCCTCCGGAGCTTATAAAATTATCGGTAACGCAGTACCACCTGTGTTAGCCTATCATATTGCGATGAGACTACAAGAACTATGGCCTAAATATTTTGGTATATGACATCTTATGAAAACATTGTCACCATCCATAAGCGTGACATCCATTCGGCTAATAAGGCATTTTCTGAATTCATGAAATTGTCCGAGGCTGAATTTAATTCGCGTTCAAGAAAGACGCCCAATCTTTATAAAGGAATATCTCCCGCAAAACTTGAAGAGGTAACACGGGACCTGTTAAAGGATGTGGCTCCGCAAACACCGTTCCGCCCAGAAGACATTACGCTTGTTTCGGGACACAGTTTTCCAGATATTACAGCTACAGACTTTTACGGCATTGAGGTAAAATCCACAAAGGAGGATAAATGGACTTCAATAGGTAGCAGTATTGTGGAGTCTACGAGAAACTCTACGGTTGAAAACATCTATATGCTTTTTGGGAAATTAGGAGGCAGACCTCCCGAGTTCCGTCTTCGCCCATATCAGGATTGTTTAAGCGATATTGCTGTCACTCATTCTCCTCGGTATCTGATAAACATGGATATGCCTAGCAAAGACAATATCTTTGTGAAGATGAACAAACCCTATGAGAATTTCCGACAATTGGAAGAGCAAGATAAAATATCAGAGGTCAGGAAATACTATATACAAAAAGCAAAGGCAGAAGGTAAAAAGGAGATGCCCTGGTGGATGGGCGAAACCGCTAATATCAATTTGTCATTTTATAATGACCTCCCTATTACTGCCAGAAACGAAATGATGGTAAGATGTTATATCATTTTCTATAGTATGTATGATTCTGATCCACAGGCGCGATACAAGTCTATTGCGCTTTGGCTCTGTAACCACTATTCGCTTCTGTGCCCTAACATGAGAGACTTCTTCACAGCTGGCGGCATTTGTTTAGTAAAGATAAACGGGAAAGTCACTCAATGTCCTCATATCGTTGGAGAATTATTAGATAAGATACCATATATCAAGAAACTACTGGATAACCCAGATGAAGACTTGATTAAAGATATCAGATACTTTTGGGATTTTCAGTATAATCCGAGTAACCTTTTCGAATCATGGATTAAAATGGTTGAGTCCCACTTTTTAAAAAACAAGAAACTGAACAAGATACCAATAAGAAGGCTTATATATGAGGCTTTGAATGGATAAGATGAATAAACAACAACGTAAGCATTGCATGGCTTCAGTCCACTCAAAGGGTACTAAGCCAGAGATGATTGTGCGCAAATGGCTGTGGAATCGTGGTTTCCGCTATCGGGTTAACCACAAACGGTTACCAGGCCATCCAGACTTGGTGTTACGTAAATATCGAACATGTATCTTTGTCAATGGGTGCTTTTGGCATGGACACCATGTCGAGATAGGAAAAATGGAGAGCACTACATGTTGTAGGCTACCAAATTCAAATCAAGATTTTTGGTTAGCAAAAATACGAAGAAACATGGAACGGGACAAAAAAGAGCAGCGGCGTCTTGCTGACATGGGCTGGCACTGTATTACGGTATGGGAATGCGAACTAACTCCTAAGAGAAAAGAGCAGACATTAGAATCTTTGGCATTTACCCTAAATCATATTTGGCTGAAAGATCATGAAATTAAAGATATACCATATCAGCCTATGGGTAAAGTCGGAGTTTAGACAGGGCAAAGTCTGGGGGGAAGCCAGGCATGCCCTTTGTCGCTCATCTTTCCGATGTGTGATGGTCGTTTATAAAATCCTCGAATAGCGACTTGTAGCGGCCAGGCACGACGATGTGGTGGTTGCCTATGGGATGGGTGAGGAAATAGGCAGTATCAGCAGGATTGGAGAGACGGACAACCAGTTGGGTGCGACAGAGGTCGGGCTTCGACTCGTTGCGCACGAGTTCGCCTTCAGCAACGAAACTGCGCTGAAGGTCGCCTGAGACCTTGAAGATGGTGACAGGCCCGGTGGTCATGTGTCCACGGATGCCAATACCGATGCCCGACTCGAAATGAGTGTCCAACTCATAGTGCTCCACCATATTGAGCGGGATGGTGCAATGGGCAAGGGTCATCGTGCCCGTCTCCGGGTCGATGCTCGACGGATTGGCCTGGAAACCGCTGATGCCGGTCAGGGCTTTGACGATGGTCATCGTGAGCAGAGCAGGGACATCGCCTTCGCAGCCCGCTACAGTTTCCTCCGCATTGAGTCGTGCCAAAGCCAGACAGCCGGTATTGTGGACAGCGCTGAGCAAGTCGAAGCAGCGGAGCGTAAAACCAGAAAGGCAGTGGTGCTCTATGAGGGCTTTCAGGGCATCATAGATCTGATTGGCCACAGGCAAGGACTGTCGGATGGCGTCAGTAGGTGCCTGTTCCGTTACCTCATCCTTGACAGGTGTGGCAGCCATGGTGTCCAGCAGTTCCTGCATGGGAATGTCCACCAGATGGATGCCTAACTGCTGGCACACCCGGTCCTTGTCAGCACGACTGGAGATGAGCCAGTCGGAGGGGTGCCCGACGATACCGAGGCGTGTGCCTTGCAGAAGTTCTCTGGCTTCAGCCACTCTTGATAAATTATTGATTCTGTTGCGAATATGCTCGCTGTTTCCATGAATGATCTCACCCTTGAAACCCTGTTGGCGGAGATAGGATAGTATCTCCATCGAGGCAGCGAGCGAGTTGCTCTTGCCCGATGTCAGCAGATAGAACGGTTTTGTGCTCTGTGCCTGCAACTGAGGTAGCAGACGCAGGAAGATACCCTCCGTGCCTCCCGTACGGACGTAGATAAGGTCGAGGGTGTGGGAACCGTAGCCGGCATAGTCATTACCTCGCAGGTCGTATTCGATTTGGAGGCTGTTCAGAAACTCATGGGTCACAGCCGTCACTGCACCTTCGTCGTGAAGTTCAGAAGTGAGGGTGTAAATAGCGATTGTCTTCTCCCGCTCATTCATGGTCATTGTATTTTGCCTATTTTTGACCACAAAGATACGAATATTTTTCTAATGAGATACATCATTTTCTAAAAATTTTCAAAACACCTACCTCAAAATCGCCGGAAAGCCTTTATATAAAGGGGAAACGGGTTTCAAACACCTACCCCAACACCTAACTGATCACCTACCTCAACATCTACCTCGGAACCTCAATCGAGACGCGCTCTTGATATCTCAGATTTTGCTGAAGACTACATGAATAAGAGGTAGGTGTTAAGGTAGGTGTCAGGTAGGTACTTGAGAAACACCTACCTCGCTGATACCCCTTTATACAGAGGGGTTTCAGGAGATCCAGGTAGGTGTTTACCTATTTTTGTGCTTTTCTTATCAAAAAAAACATAGGGGACCAACTTATGTTGTTGGAGATGCCTTGCACGACAGTAAGGGATGCCTTCTTACGGAGTAAGGGATGCTTGTTATAGGGGTATAACAAGCATCCCTTACTGTCTTACTTGACGTCTCTAACACCCATGCAAGGCATCAGCAACAATATCAGGAGGCACCATCATTTAAATGATGGCTGGTGTCATTTGTTTTCTGCCGGCACGGAGATGTCGATCTTGGGGATGCGGCCATCTTTCTGGCGCTGGAATTCGCGGAAGGTGGTGGAGCGGCGGAAGCCGTTGCCGCCAGAGGGGATGCCATCATGATAGAAGAGATACGACTTGCCCTTAAAGTCAATGGTGCCACCATGAATGGTGAACGAGCCTGGCGACTCGTCAGTAATACGGCCTTCATAGTGCCAGGGGCCGTGGATGCTCTTCGACGTGGAGTAGGCCCAGTGCTCTGGCACGCCGCCAGCGGCATACTCCAGAAAGTAGGTGTCGCCGATCTTGTAGATCCAAGGGGCTTCCTCGAAGCCGGTCTTCATCACGCGCTTATGGAGTTGGTAGTCCATCTTCAGGCACTTGGGACCGAACTGCGCCTCGTCGTCGAGCATGGGCCGCATGTCGCAGATGCCGTTCTTGGCAAAACTGGTGTCGATAGAGATCATGTCTTCGTTCAGTTTGGCATACCAGCAGCCGTTGTTCCCCCAGAAGAGCCAGGCCTGTCCGTCGTCGTCGATAAACACGGTGGGGTCGATAAATCCCCAGTCGCCAGGGATGAGCGGACGGCCGATGGGGTCTGCCCACGGGCCCTCAGGACGGTCTGCTACAGCCACGCCTATGCCGTGCAGGTGCTTGGTGGTGTCTTCAGCGGCCACATACCAGTACCACTTGCCGTTGCGCTCGATGGCCTGCGAGGCCCAGGCATTGTCGCCCTGCTTGGCCCACTTGAAGTTGGCTGTGGAGAGTACTATGCCGTGATCTGTCCAGTGCTCCATATCGGTGGTGGAGAACACCTGCCAGTCTGGCATGCGGAAGTAGGTAGCCGTATCCAGGTCGTGGCCTGTGAACACATAGAGGCGGTCGCCTGATACTACAGGTGCGGGGTCTGGGGTATAAGCACGTTTGGTGATACGTGTCTGTGCCACCAGGGTGATGGCCAGCAAGAGGGCCGTAGTCGTAAAGATCGTTCTTTTCATATACTTATTATATTTAATATGTCAGGATTTCCACACCATGCTCTGTCATCAGCAGCGTATGTTCCCATTGGGCGCTAGGCTTCTCGTCGGCAGAGATGACCTCCCAGCCATAGGGGTCGTCGGCGTCGATGAACACCTTCCACGTGCCCATGTTGATCATCGGCTCGATGGTGAACACCATGCCCGGTACGAGTAGCATGCCCGTGCCGCGATGGCCGTAGTGGTTCACGTCGGGTTCCTCGTGGAACTGCAGTCCGACGCCGTGGCCCGCCAGGTCGCGCACGATGCCGTAGCCGTATTTCTTGCAGTGCTTCTCGATGGCGTGGCCGATGTCGCCTACGAAGCCGTAGGGCTTGGCGGCCTCCATACCGATCTCGAGGCACTCCTTCGCCACGCGCACCAGTTGCTCTTTCTCGGGCGTGGTCTTGCCGATGATGAACATGCGCGAGGCATCGGCATAGTAGCCGTCGAGGATGGTGGTGAAGTCCACATTGATGATGTCGCCCTCTTCAAGTACATCCTCCTCCTTGGGCACACCGTGACAGACCACCTCGTTGATACTCGTGCAGACCGACATCGGGAACGGGGGCGTATCCTCGTCGCCGCCATAGTTCAGGCAGGCAGGGATGGCCCCGTGCTCCTCGCAGTATTGGCGGCATATCTGGTCGATTTCCAGCGTGTTCATCCCTTCGTGGATGACAGCGGCCACAGCGTCGAGCACGCCCGTATTCACCACACCCGCCCGGCGGATGCCTTCTATCTGTTCGGGCGTCTTGATGAGATCTCGGGTCGGAACCTCCTTACCCTTGTTCTCCCAATACATGATGGTCTTGTCCATCTCCGTAGGCTCCTGCCCACTCAGACAATGCCATCTTCTCTTCTTCTTAAATGCGTTCATATACCTTAACTATTGATTCTTTTTCGATTGAAACCTCACTCACCTGCCGGCCTTGCCATAACTTGATGATTTATATCAGTTTGAGGATCTGGCGGTCGGTAGCATTGGGAAGGAGCGCCTTGAAGTGGGCGAAAATACGGTCGAAGGACTCCTGTGGAGTGCGCTCACACTGACAGGCCTCGCGCCCCAACAGCCGTTCGGGGGTGGTGAGCAACGACCAGCCCCAGCCGTATTCACGGTTGTGCTTGTCTACGGGATAGACAAAATCTTCGGTGATGATGCGACAGGCCATCTGCAGACGGGTGATGTAACTGTCGAAGCGGCTGCGCATCTTGGGTCCCGTGAATCCGCAGGCGGCGCGCAACTCTCGGGTGATGAGACTGCCGTGCTCCTGCAATGTCAGCAGGATGGCTTCCTCGATGGAACCCTCCTGTGGAGCAGGATATTTGCTGCGACGATAGTTACAGAGATCTGGCCACCAGTCGCGACTGACGAAGCCCGCCTTGCCTGCGAAGAACTTGCCATAGACACAATGGCCATCTGTGACCACAGGCCCCTTCCACTTCCACAACGGCCAGTCCCAGCCTCCGTCAGGCAGCATCACATAGCGACAATCGTCGTCGACAAGTTCTTCCGCAGAGTAGCCCCTGATACCGCTGTCAAGCAGCGGCAGGAACCCCAACTGCTGGATGGCGTCCATCAACTCAGGGCAGGAGTGTATCTCTGTCGTCATCAAAGTTAATCTTTCTTCTCTTCCTTAGGAACGAGGTACTTGGTGCCTGTCTGATTCAGAAGTTCACGGGCGTAGGCATCAGGAAAGCCTGGCCGCACGACCTTCGCACCACCGCCGAATTTGTTGCGGAGGAATCGGCCCTGTTCGTCTGTGGGCTTCACGACGATGTCGTTGTACTTCACAATGAGGAAGAAGGCGAGTTG
This sequence comes from uncultured Prevotella sp., assembly GCA_946548085.1. Taxonomy (GTDB): domain Bacteria; phylum Bacteroidota; class Bacteroidia; order Bacteroidales; family Bacteroidaceae; genus Prevotella. Next base: position 13,746 of record CAMNPN010000067.1, read on the forward strand.
CTGCCAACGGGCGATCATCTCGTCGCCCTTCTTGCAACTGTAGTCCGTCAGCAGTTTGATGCGTTCCTCAGCAGTAGGCAGCGCCAGCGCCTTAGCCTCAATCTCCGGCTGGAGTTGGGCATAAGAAGCATCCAATGAGTCGCGCACTTCTTTTAATGATGGGAACATCATGGAGTAGCGTGGATAGACCATGTTCGACACCCAGTTGCACACCCAGTAGGCATTGTCCATCGAGAAGGTCACATCGTCGGCACCCTGACCGGAGAAGCACTTCGGCACACGGGTGATACAAGAATACATAGGCGTATAGGCCACCATATTGCCGTCGTCGTTACCAAACCAGAAGCAGGCACCGACCTCACGGGGCATCGACGAGCGCATCTGCGAGATAAACGACCAGGCGGTCTGCTGGGTGGAGATGGGACGCTCGTTGAACAGTTCCTTTCCGTCGAGTTTATATGAGAGGGGCGACGGACGATAAGGCATCTGGTAGATACCGCCACCGATGTCGCCCTTCTGATCGAGCGCGAAGGGTGTGCCTTCGTAGTGGTCGCGCATGGCATCGCGCAGATCCTGCAGGCTCACCTTCTTGTTGGGGATGATCCAGAGGGGCATCTCCTTGGCATCCTGCTCGATGCCTGCTGCATAGGGCACATACTCTGAGAAGTCGTCGCTGAAGCGATTGAAGAAACTCCACACACGGGCCTCACAGTAGCGACGGCCCGAGAAGTCGGGCTTGGCGTAGGCGGCGTTGTAGGAGAAGTCGGCATCCTGGCCCTCAAACCAGCCCATCGAGCGAGCGTAACTCACGACATTGTCGGAGCAGAGCATGAGGGTTTGGGCGTTGAGCTTTGAGCTTTGGGCGTTGAGCGTTGAGCGTTGGAGTTTGCGCTCAGCCTTGGCGATGGCCTTGGGGTTGAGCAGGTCCTTCATCTTCAACTGCATGTAGCGGCCGTCGAGGAACTTCGTGATGCGGCTCTGGTTGGCGTGGGCGGCAATGGCATCGTCGGGGACACGGACAGCCACCCAGACGGTACGTTCCTTCGACTTCGTGCGGTCAGGGCCACAGCCCATCATCTCCAGCATCCATGCCTCGTCCTTATCGGCCACGGAGAAGGTCTCACCCTCGGAGCAATAGCCGTACTGCTCGACGAGCGAGGTCATCACCTGCAGGGCCTCACGGGCCGTCTTCGAACGCTGAAGGGCGATATAGATGAGTGAACCGTAGTCGAGGATGCCCGTCGAGTCGACCATCTCCTCACGGCCGCCAAAGGTGGTCTCGCCGATAGTCACCTGCCACTCGTTGGAGTTGCCAATCACATTATAAGTCTCGGGGGCCTCGGGGATCTCACCGAGGTACTTGTGCGTGTCCCACTCGAAGACCTTGCGCATCTCACCAGCCTCGTGCTTAGCGGCGGGATAGTGGTAGAGGGGCATGAAGGCGCCATAGGAGTCGGCATTGTAGGTGACGAACACCGAACCGTCAGCACTGGCCTTCTTGCCCACGATGAAGTTCGTGCAGGCAAAAGCTGTCGAGACAGACAGAGACACTGACAGAAGAACAAAGAATATCTTTTTCATTTTTTAATTGACATAAAATACATAAACTTAATACAGAAGAACTATTTTTTTAGACATAAGAACATAAGAAACATAAGTAATTAATTGAATATAAGAAACATGATTATTCACTTAAATTAAAAATATGTTCTTTTGTTCTTATGTCTCAAAACTTGTTCTTTTGTCTAGAATCAGCAGGCTTTGAACGACATGTCGAGGCCTTTGACGGAGTGCGTGAGTGCTCCGACGCTGACGAAGTCGACGCCCTGTTCGGCATAGTCGCGGATGGTGTCGAAGGTGATGCCCCCACTCGACTCCGTCTCATAACGGTGGGCAATGAGATCGACGGCCTTCTTCGTATCGGGCACAGAGAAGTTGTCGAGCATGATACGATCTACGCCGCCATGCTCCAACACCTGATTCAGTTCGTCGAACGAGCGCACCTCGATCTCGATCTTCAGTTTCAGGCCCTTCTCGTCGAGATACTTATGGCAGCGGTCAATGGCATTCACGATGCCTCCGGCGAAGTCGACGTGGTTGTCCTTCAGCAGAATCATGTCGAAGAGTCCGATGCGGTGGTTGCAGCCGCCGCCGATCTTCACGGCCTGTTTCTCGAGCATACGCATACCCGGGGTGGTCTTACGGGTGTCGAGCACACGGGTGCCGGTACCCTTCAGCCGCTGCACATACCTGTCGGTCATTGTGGCGATACCGCTCATGCGCTGCATGATGTTCAGCATCAGGCGCTCCGTCTGCAACAGCGAGCGCACACGGCCCGTGACAATCATGGCAATGTCGCCCTTCTTCACACGGCTGCCATCACCCATCAGCACCTCTACCTGCATCTCCGGGTCGAAGCGGCGGAACACCTCCTTGGCCACCTCGACACCAGCGAGGATGCCGTCTTCCTTAATCAGCAGATGCGACTTGCCCATCGCATCCTCAGGGATACAACACAAGGTGGTATGGTCGCCATCACCTATATCTTCTGCAAACGACAGATCAATCAGTCTGTCAACAAGTTCTTCAACGCTTAACATAAAATGATTTACGATTTACAGATTTACTATTTATAATTTACGATTTAATAATAGAGTCCGAAGCCGAGACGCAAGCCGAAGCCTGAATAGTCACTGTTTTTGAAACTATGCTCATAATAGACCTCAGGCTCTATCGTCACATGACGCCCCAAGAAGAAGCAATAACCCGCATGAACTTCAGGACGGAAGTCGCTAAAGGACTCACCAGCCTTGGAATGGGCATACTTGGCAATGGCACCCAGGTAGATACCATTCTGCTCGAAATAATAACGGGCACCTGCACCAATCTGCATCGTGATATTGTCGAAGTTCTTCTGACTGTCAAACCCCACGACACCCAAAGCCATCACGTTATCCATAAACAGATAACCGGCCTTCGCATTCAGACCGAGGGCGAAGTCTGTATTTTTGCTGTAAGCAAGTGACGCACTGGAGGCAGATGCACCCACATAAAACTTTCCCTGATAGAACGGAGTCTCGGGGTCGTTCAGATACTGTGCATGGGCTCCAACTGCCATCATCAGGCCGATGGCGGCCATCATTAGTTTTTTCATATTCTTGATTTTAAATATTAACTTTCACCTTTTCACTCTTTCACCTTTTCACCTTTCAACTGTTTCTGATACCAAATACAGAACCATACCATGGCGACCACGAGGCAGACGCCTCCGAGGATATACCCCACATTTCCAGACAGATGAAGCGTCTGCTTCGAGACAAAGAAGAATGTGGAGCACACCGCCGTCATGAAGAGTGCAGGAATCAGCGCAATCCAGTAGTTCTTCTTTTGACGCACCAGATAGACAGTGACCGTCCACAGCGTAAACACGCTCATCGCCTGATTAGAGAATCCGAAGTACTGCCAGATGGTGTTGAAGCCATCAGGATTCTCCACCTGCCAGATCAGCATGGCAATAGAACAGGCGAACAGCGGGATGCAGATATACATACGATTCATAATGGGACGCTGGTTCAATTTCAGCCCTTCTGCCACAATCAGACGTGCCGAGCGGAAAGCGGTATCACCAGAAGTGATTGGCGCAGCCACCACACCCAGCATGGCCAGGACGGCACCAGCCACACCCAGCCATTCGTTGCACACGAGATTCACCACAGCAGGGGCTGACGTGTGGAAACCGGCTGTAGCCTTGGCTATCAGTTCATAGCCGGGAGCCGGATTGCCATAGAAGAACCAGGAAGCGACAGACGCCCAGATCAGCGCCACCACACCCTCGGTAATCATCGCTCCGTAGAAGATCGGACGACCCATCTTCTCACTCTTCACACAACGGGCCATCAGCGGGCTCTGTGTGCCGTGGAAACCGGAGATGGCACCACAGGCCACCGTGATGAACAAAGCGGGGAAGATGGTATCCGTCCACTTATCAGGCTCGGTGGCAGCACCCATGTTATAGGCATGCGTCCACACCTCAGGAATGGTGGGCCAATGCAAGAACAGCCATACCATCAGCGCACCAGCCATGAACAGCAGCGAGAAGGCGAACAGCGGATACACCTTGCCGATGATCTTGTCGATAGGCAGCATCGTGGCGATGATGTAATACACGAAAATGATGGCTATCCACATCAGCGTATCTCCACTAATGGAGTGCAGGATCTCTGCAGGTGAATACACAAACACCGTACCCACCATGATCAGCAGCAGCACGGTAAACACCAACATCACCGACTTCGTTGTCTTACCCAGATACAGGCCAATCAGTTCGGGCAGTCCTGCCCCGCCATGACGCATCGAGAGCATGCCGCTCAGATAGTCGTGGACGGCTCCGGCGAAGATACAGCCGAAGACAATCCAGAGATAGGCCACAGGACCGAACTTGGCACCCATGATGGCACCGAAGATAGGACCAGTACCTGCGATATTCAGGAACTGGATCATGAAAATCTTCCAACTGGGAAGGACGACATAGTCCATGCCGTCGGCTTTCGCCAAGGCTGGTGTAGCACGGTTGTCGGGCGCAAACACCCGCTCCACAAAACGGCCATAGAATAGGTAGCCCAAAAAGAGCGCAATAAGGCTCAAACTAAACGAAATCATCTTCTAAACTAGTTTTAATTAATTTTTGCTTGCAAAAGTACAAAATAATTGTGAATAATTTAGTAACTTTGCACCAAAATTTAAGTTAAAACGAGTATTTTGAAAACTATTATAAGTTTTTTTATCCTATTTGCACTCACGCTGGGCGTCTCGGCACAATCGCCCAAGCACGAAGTGAGAGCCGTGTGGCTCACCACCCTTCAGGGGCTTGACTGGCCGAAGACCACCTCGCCGGCACAGCAGCAGCGCGACCTCATGCGCATCCTCGACCAGTATCAGAAAGCCAACATCAACACCGTACTCTTCCAGACCCGTGTCCGCGGCACCACCATCTATCCATCGGCCATCGAGCCCTGGGACCCCATCCTCACCGGCACCAACGGTGCGTCGCCAGGCTACGACCCCCTACTCTTCTGTATCGAAGAATGTCACAAGCGCGGCATGGAGTGCCATGCGTGGATTGTCACCATCCCCATCGGCAAGGCGAGCAACTACGGCTGTCAGCAACTCAGGAAGAAGTACCCCAGGCGCATTGTCAGGATCGGCGAGGAATACTATATGAACCCCGAACAGCCCGAGACGGGCGACTATATCGCAGGAATCTGCCATGAGGTGACGCGCCGCTATGACATTGACGGCATACACCTCGACTACATCCGTTATCCGGAAACGTGGAAGTTCAAGTATTCCCGTGAACAGGGTCGGCAGAACATCACCAGCATCGTCCGCAAGATCAATCGGGCCGTCAAAGCTGAGAAGCCCTGGGTGAAACTGTCGTGCTCACCTGTGGGAAAGCATGACGACCTAAGCCGATACCGCAGCAACGGATGGAACGCCTATACCGCCGTCTGTCAGGACGCACAAGGATGGCTGCGCGAGGGACTCATGGACGCACTCTTCCCGATGATGTACTTCCAGGGCAACCAGTTCTTCCCCTTCGTGGCCGACTGGCGGGAGCACAGTTATGGGCGTATCGTGGCCCCGGGGCTGGCCGTCTACATGCTCCATCCCACGGAGCGCAACTGGGACCTCAACATCATCCGCCGCGAGATGAACGTGCTCCGGCAGGAAGGACTGGGGTGCACCTTCTTCCGCTCCAAATTCCTCACAGACAACGTCAAGGGCGTCTACACCTTCGCCAAGGACTTCTTCCAGATGCCAGCCCTCGTGCCCCCCATGCAATGGATGGGCAAGCAGGCTCCCACCCCCGCCACCATCCTTCAGATAGAGCGCGGGAAGACCACCGACCGGCTCCTATGGTATGGCGCAAGAGACCTTTCTGGCGCCAATTACCTTTTATATAATATCTATGCCTCCGACACGTGGCCCGTCGACACCGACGACCCGCGTAACCTCGTGGCCGCCCGCCACCGCTATCAGCAGCTTACCGTGCCCCACAAGGGCCATGTACTCTACTACGCCGTCACGGCCACCGACCGCTACGGCAACGAGAGTGCACCCAAGAGCGTCTGCGACCTGCAGCAGCCTCTGCGCCATCCGCGTATCGACATCCGCAGCCTGATCGTAGGCAAGAAATCAAAGACAACTAACAATACAACTTATTCTAAAAAGTAATCATTATGGAAAGAACATGGAGATGGTTTGGCAAGAAAGACAAGATTACTCTTGCCCAACTGAAACAAATCGGAGTTGAGGGTATCGTCACCGCCCTTCACGACGTGCCTCTGGGAGAGGTATGGACGCGTGAGAAAATCCGTGACCTGCGGGAGTATATTGAGAGCTACGGCATGCGATGGAGCGTCGTAGAGTCGTTGCCTGTGGTGGAGACCATCAAGTACGGCGGCCCCGACCGTGACCACCAGATCGAGGTCTACAAGGAGTCGCTGCGCAACCTCTCGGCAGAGGGCATCCATACCATCTGCTACAACTTCATGCCCGTGCTCGACTGGGCCCGTACCGACCTGGAGCACGACAATCCCAACGGCGCCACTAACCTCTATTTCAACTACGCCGAATTCGCCTACTTCGACATCTATATCCTGAAGCGCGAGGGTGCCCGCGAGGAGTGGGCCAAGTTCCAGTTCCCCGAGGGCTGGGGCGAAGGGCGCAACGTATTGGCAGAGTGCGACGAGCTGGCCAAGACGATGACTCCCGAGAAGGACCACCAGCTTGTAGAGACTATCATCATCAAGACGCAGGGTTTCGTCAGCGGCAACTTCTCCGAAAACGACGAGGCACCCATCCAGAAGTTCCGCGACTTCCTCAACCTCTATAAAGGCATAGACAAGAAGCAGTTACGCGAAAACATGAAATATTTCCTCGAAGCCATCATGCCGACATGCGAGGAGTACGACATGAACATGTGCGTACACCCCGACGATCCCCCCATCGAGGTACTGGGCCTGCCCCGTATCGTGCGCACCGAGGAGGATATCCGCTGGTTCCTCGACGCCGTGCCCAACAAGCACAACGGCCTCACCTTCTGCGCCGGAAGTCTTTCGGCAGGTGCCTACAACAACGTGGTAGACCTCGCCAAGAAGTTCGCTTCACGCACACACTTCGTTCATCTGCGCTCCTGCCACATCTTCCCCAACGGCGACTTCACGGAGGCTTCCCATCTCGGCGGCCGCGCAGACCTCATCGAACTCTGCCGCATCTTCGAGAAGGAAAATCCTCAGTTGCCCATGCGTGTCGATCATGGTATGACTTTCACAGACCAGCCTGGAGGCATCTTCGACGAGTCAAGCCACGGCCATAATGCCGGCTACACCCTCCTCGGCCGTATGTTCGCCCTCGGACAGGTGCAGGGCATCCTCGCCACCGTCGACCGCGAACTCGGCATACCCTACAAGCAACCCGGATTCTTCGATTAGTACATATTCATAATTCATAGTTCATAGTTATGAGATTAAACGACATACTGAGCGGCCAGTTCAATGCCGCAGAATGGGAGCAGAAAGGCTACGAGCTCCCGAAGTTTGACATCAAGGCCGTGCGCGAGAAGACCGCCAAGGAGCCCACATGGGTACACTTCGGCGGTGGAAACATCTTCCGTGCCTTCCCTGCCGCCATCCTCAACGACGCCCTGAACACAGGCAAGTACGACCGCGGCGTCATCGTCGCCGAAACCTTCGACTTCGAGGTCATCGACAAGGCATACGCCCCTTACAACAACCTCTCACTCTGTGTGAACCTCTGTTCTGACGGCTCGATCGAGAAGAAGGTCATCGCCAGCGTCACCGAGGCCCTCAAGGCCGACCCGCAGTTCCCTGACTGGCAGCGCCTCGTCGAGATCTTCCGCAACCCATCGCTCCAGATGATCTCCTTCACCATCACCGAGAAGGGCTACACCTTCAACGATGCCGACCTGGCGCGTGGCCTGAAGCCCGTCTTCGCCATGGGTAAGGTCTGCGCCCTACTCTACGAGCGATTCCAAGCCGGACAGCGACCCCTCACCATCCAGTCGATGGACAACTGCTCGCACAACGGTGACAAGGTGAAGGCCGGTATCATGGCCTATGCCGAGAAATGGGAGGCCGACGGGCTCGTGCCACGCGCTTTCGTCGACTACCTGAAGGACGAGACCCACATCACCTTCCCCTGGTCGATGATTGACAAGATCACCCCACGTCCCCACGAGAAAGTAAAGGAACTGCTGGCACAGGACGGCTTCGAGGACAACGACTATATCGAGACAGAGAAGCATACCTTCACGGCTCCCTTCGTGAATGCGGAGGAGGTGCAGTACCTCGTCATTGAAGACCACTATACCAACGGCCGCCCACCGCTCGACCTCGGCGGCGCCCTCTACACCACACGAGAGACTGTCGACAAGGTGGAGACGATGAAGGTGACCACCTGTCTGAACCCGCTTCACACCGCCATGTCGATCTACGGTTGCATGCTGGGCTATACCCTGATCTCTGCCGAGATGGCCGACGAAGACCTGCGCCCGTTCATCCAGAAGATCGGCTATATGGAGGCCATGCCCGTCGTCACCGACCCGGGTGTGCTCAACCCCTACGAGTTTATCGGTGCCGTCATCAACCGTCGTCTGCCAAACCCCTTCATGCCGGACGCCCCGCAGCGCATTGCCATGGACACCTCGCAGAAACTGCCCATCCGCTTCGGCGAGACGCTCAAGAAGTACATCGCCCGTAAACTCGACATGTCGAACCTCGTGCTCATCCCCCTCACGCTGGCTGGCTACGCCCGTTACCTGAAGGGAATCAAGGACGACGGCACCCCCTTCGACTGTTCTCCCGATCCCATGCTCGAGGAACTGCAGGCCATCGTCGCTCCGCTGGAGATTGGCAAGCCCGATCAGGACTGGAGTCCGCTGAAGAAACTCTACAGCCGCAAGGATGTCTTCGGCCTCGACCTCTACGAGGCTGGCCTAGGCGAACAGATCGAAGGCTACGTGAAGGAACTCTACGCCGGCCCAGGTGCCGTCCGCAAGACCCTCCACAAATACGTACAGGCTCGCTAAACAGCAAATGCCATAAAAAAAGAAGGTTACAATGCGATTTGTAACCTTCTTTTTTATTTCTATGCAGAACTACTCGCCCAGGATGATCTTCTGTATCAGTTCGATATCCTTCTCGTCCGCACTGCTGTCACCATTCACATCGGCGGCATTGGCGTCGAAGCCTTCCACGGCTATGCCCTTCTTATGGTTGACGATGGCTACGATATCGGCAGCATTCACCTTTGTGTCGCCGTTGGCGTCGCCGTCGATGATTCCTTCATAGTTTTCCTTATCAGTGTCTGTTAATACGTTCCAGCCTTTGGCTTTGGCGGCAGCAACCTGTTCCGTAGTCATCCTATTGCCAGTGATAGAATTGTCTTTATGCTTTGAATATATAAATAGTTTTCCACCACTGACTATTGGCAGACTGTTAACAAGCGCCTCCATGTCATTGCCGCGAATCTGGTTTCCATAACAGTTCAGGTACTCTAATTTGTTATTTTGAGACACATCAAGTTTGCTCAATTTGTTTCCAAAGCAACGTAGAGAAATCAATTCCGTGTTTTTCGACACGTCAAGAGAGGTCAATTTGCAGGTAAAACAACTTAGCCCGGTCAGTTTCGTATTCTTCGACACATCAAGGGTTGTTAGTCCGGTGTAATCGCAGTTCAGTGTTTTCAGTGCCGTGTACTGCGACACATCCAGTTCTTTTAGAGTCGGGTTGTCATAGCATACCAGATGTTCAAGTATAGTATTCTCCGGTAATTCGATGTTTCCCAGATTGTTGCTAGTACACTCTATGCTTGTAAGTGCCGTATTTTTCGACAAGTCGAGGGAGGTCAGATTGTTAGACAAGCAATTAAGGTAGGTCAGTGCCGTAAAATATTCGATGCCCTTCAAGTCTGCAATAGATTTCATATACACCTTTATTTTCGTCACTTCAGCGATTTCCTCGTCGGTGAGGTATCCGTCTTTACCGTAGTCCTGGGCAAGTATCCATTTGCGGAAGTTTGCGTCTGGGAAGTTTGTCTCATCGATAGACACCGTGAGCACGCCTTCATATTCCACAGAACTTGATTCGACAATCTTCTTTACAGTCCAGCCTTTGGCCTTGGCAGCAGCCACCTGATGATCATAGATTCTATTACCATCTGGATTATATTGAGATTCACTATATACAATCAGTTCTCCATTCGTCACGGAAGGCAGACTATTAACAAGAGTCTGCATGCCACTGCCTTGGATTTTGTTGTTATAACAACACAAAGTTGTCAGTGCAGTATTTTTAGATACATCGAGAGAGGTCAATTGATTGAAATAACAATTCAGAGTAGATAGTGCCGTATTCTTCGACAAGTCAAGAGAGGTCAACTTGTTGCTGTTGCAACTTAGAATTTCCAGTTTGGTGTTATTCGAAACGTCAAGGTCTTCTAGTTGGTTGCTGACGCATAATAATTGAACCAGTTCCGTGTTCTTCGACACATCAAGAGAAGTCAAGTCACAGGCCCAGCAATCCAGATATGTCAGTGCCGTGTTCTTCGACACGTCAAGAGAGGCCAATGGGTTATCCATGCATTCCAGACTTGTCAGTGCCGTGAAGAACTCAATACCTGTCAGGCTGGAAATGTTCTGATAATGGACATCGATTGATGTAACGCTTGCAATATCCTTATTGGTGATGAATTTGTTGTTTAATACATAACTCTGGCTGGACAGCCAGTTGCGGAAATTCGCGTCAGGGAAGTTCGTCTCATCGATGACAATACCAGCCTGAATGGTGACCCACTTCCCTTTGATGATCTCAGAGGTTTCATCCACCACGCCGGGCTTGCTGCGCTGGAACGTTGCTCCTACTGGGGAGGTGACGACGCCACCATACAAAAGCCCTATACCATAGAAACAATACTGGTCGCCCCAGGTCTGAAGGCAGGCCTTGCCTTTCATGGTGAGGCTGCTTGTCAGTCCGCCACCTTTGACACCGTACCTGGTGCCCTTGACCTTGACACTGGCACCATCGATGGTCAGGCTTTGCGCGTTGACGTACTGAATGGCATCCTCGGTGGCCGAAGTAATCTCAAGTGAACCATCGCCGGCAATGGTAGTCTTTCCGTTGAAATATAAGCCAATCTTGACACCCTCGCCCTGGATCTTGTTTGTGCCTGTCAGCGTGATGGTTAGGTTGGAGATGTCGGTAGAGATGGCAATGCTGTTGGCTGTATTGAAATTCAGCGTCACATTGTCGAAGGTGACGTGAGTGGCATCAGTGAAGGTGATCGTTCCTGCCCACAGACATGATGGTCCGTTCATGTTGTTGTAGGTCTGGCCTACTGTCAGTGGGGTACCGCCAATTTTCAGGTCGTCAGCCCATGCTCCTGCGGCGATGCCGAGGAGTGCAATCATGATTGATAATACTCTCTGTTTCATAATGATATTTATTAATGTTATAAGTTCTTTTATCGACTAACTACTCGCCCATGATGATGCGTGTTACTGCGTTGATGTCTGTTTCGGTGATGGTTCCGTTGTTGTCAATGTCGGCATTGACCATCTTGAACTTCGCCGAAGCCCTTCCAGCCTTGGCATTAACCATCTCAACGATATCGGACACGTCCACCTTGTTATCACCATTAGCATCGCCACGGAGCACGATCACGAAGGTCGTCGTACCGCTGACCGTGTAGTTGCCGCCAGTCTTGTCCGTGATAGTGACGGTGGCAGTACCCACATTCGTATTGTTGCTATAGCCAACGGTGTATTCCGAGGCGGGGATGGTCGTTGAGCCATCCTTCACAGTGACCGTCGGCTGCTTGGCTGTGCCGTCATAGGTAAATGAGGTCGCACTCAGCGTAATCGTCGGACTGCTGACACTCTTTGCGGCGATAGCAACCTTGAACGATGCAGGAGCCACGTCCTTATAGCCAGCCTTGGCCACCACCTTATAATATATAGTATACTCCTTGGCATCAGTACCCTGC
>CAMNPN010000068.1 GCA_946548085.1 uncultured Prevotella sp.
AAGCGTTTCTCGTTTAGCGGGTGCAAAGGTACGACTATTTTCCGAACCAACAAAACTTTTTCGAGAAAAAATTCATCTTTTAAGCAAAATTCATCTCGCTCTTGACCAAAATCAAGACACATAAAGGCATACACCTTATTATATTATATATAGTCTTGGATTTACAAGACAAAAAGACAATTAAAGAAGCCGCTTGGTACTTTCCCAAAAACTCCGTATATTTGCAGCCATAGGAAAACTTTACGCAAAAGAGTTACCTACAAAAGGACACTATCATGCCTACAAAAAGGTAGAGAGTGGCTTACAAAAAGGTAGAGAGGTTCCCAGTAAAGTTAGAATCCTGTCAGTATTCGTTAAAATCCAGACGGGATTTATTAAAACTCAGGCAGGATTTGATAAAATCACGGCAGCATTATGACTTTCTCAGAAGTTTTGATTATCTTTGCATCGTAATCAAGCAATAATCATCACGTAATCAAACAATTTATCATTATGTACGCAAAATATATCAAGCAAGAAATCCCCGATTTGAACGGGACTGGACAGACACAAGCCTACTACAAGATGGAGCTCACGCCAAAGACCTTTGAGCAGTTTATAAGCCAGTGTGCTCGTGAGGGCAAGATGGAAGAAGCCCAAATCTTAGGCGTCCTGACATTGGTGAGTGAGAAGTTAGCACTATGTATGGCGGAAGGCTTTTCTGTAAAGTTGAATGGCATCGGCACTTTTCACGCGAAACTCGGCATGAGGGGCGACATGCTGCAGGATGCCTTCGAGGAAGGCGAGCCGACCCATAATGCAAAAAGCATCAACGTAACGGGTGTGTCGTTCAGAGCCGACCCAGACCTCATTGATACCACGCGTCGGAAATGCGTATTGGTTAAGGGAGGTGTAAGCCGAATCCGCAAGTCAAAGCTGACACTCGAAGAGCGCATTCAGAAAGCCCGTGAGTTCCTCGAAACCAATATGTTCATGAGGGTGCCAGACTATGTACGCCTGACGGGTCTTTCACGTCCTTCAGCCACGAAAGAGTTACGGCAGTTGGTGCTCAACCCCTCGTCGGGCATTGCCAGCAGAGGGAGCCGGAGCCAGAAATACTACGTGCTGAGGAAATGAGCAATTCTACGTTAGACATTTTTTATAAAAAACATTGTCCTTGTAACAAAAGGTGCAATAATCTCGTTAGTTCAAATAGAAGGATGCATCTTCAGATTAAAATGTCAAACGTAAAATTAAAATTGTTATGAAGCATACATTATTAAAGGTAGCTCTTTGCACTGCTATCCTGCTCACTTCAACTGGTGCGGATGCATCAAACAAAGACTTCAAGAAGCTGGCTAAGATTGATGGTATGGAACATGTCCACATTGGCAAATTCCTGCTGAAGCTCGCTGCAAAGAATGGGGGAAGTATCGACTTTGGCGAGAATATGTCCTTCGTCGGCAAGTCAGGCAACATGCTCAAGAAGATAGATTCAATTGATGTCTATACCAGTGAAGAGAAAAAGACTATAGAGCAACTGAGCCAGCATGTGCGGAGCATTCTGGATGGGAACGGCTGGGAGCCGCTCATCAATGCGACAGACGAGGACGGCGAGAAGGTGAAAATCTATCTGCACCAAAAGGGCAAGCACACCACTGTCATCATCTTTGCTGAAGAGAACGACGAGGCTTCGCTGGTAGTCATCGACGGCAAACTCGATATGGCACAACTGATGGAACAAATGAGTAAAGAAAACTAAGCACCATACAAATATGAAAAATATTATCTTATCACTTATCGTACTGCTTTCAGCAGGCAGTGCCTATGGGCAGACCGCAGAGAAACTGATGGAGAAATACAAGGCTCTGGAAGGTGCTCAATATGAGAATACTACAGAGGAAAGCCGCAAGAGTATTGAAGAGAACAAAGCCGGCTTGAGTCAGAAAGACTACGTCTATGCGCTGAAACACTTCAAGAAATCAGAACAGGTACAACTGACGTTAGACGATGACCAGAAGGAACAACTGGAAAAAGACCTTCAGTCACTGAGGAGTTATGAGATGTTGTTTGTGCTAAATGATAACAAGGAACCATAGATATGAAGGAGATCGTGAAGGAAGTGGAAAACGGTAACGCGCTGTTCGTTATCAATGGCGAAGAGCATCCAGAACTACATTCGTTGAAAGAGGCCCGAGAATATATGAGTAACAATGGTTTCCATTTTAACAATGAATCGTGGGTGGTCGGCAGTGCCGTCAAAGAGAAATATCCACACACTGAAAAGAAGGTGGTCATAGGATGGAATATAGCGGAGAAGAAAGACCTGCAGTAACGGATGGACGCACGGGAGTTCAAGCAACGGTTCATGCCTCACTATAAGTTGCTCTACAGAGTGGCTTACTATCTGACGGGCAATGCGCAGGATGCCGAAGACCTGCTTCAGGATATGTATCTGAAACTGTGGCAGAAGCGCGACGACCTGAAGGAAGAGACAGACACGCAGGCTTATCTTGTGACCATGATGAAAAACCTGTTCATCGACCAACGTCGCCATAAACACTTAGACGCCTCCGAGGCTATAGAAGCCCATGCGTCGCCTCCTGACGAACGGAGTCTCGACCACCAGATAGACGCGAGAGACGAGGTCCGACAAGTAGAAGGACTCATCCGGAAACTCTCAGAACGAGATGCAAAGATTATCCAGATGCACCTGATGGAAGATCGCTCCTATGAAGAGATAGAAAACGATACCGGACTCTCGCAAGGCAATATCCGCATCATCGTGATGCGAGCGAAAAAGAAACTTAAACAACAATTCCAAAATATCACTAAGACATGGACGAACTGAATGATAAAGCGTTAGAACAAATCCCCATCCCCGAAGGACTGGAAGAACGACTGTCGGCCAAGATCGACGAGTGGGAGCAAGAGGAGAGGAATCAAAAGGCCCAGCGCCGTCGCCTGCTACCCAGCGTCCTGCGCTATACGGCTTTTGCCGCCAGCGTCGCCCTCGCCTTTGGTGTGGGGTATCACTTCCTACGACAGGACGAACCTATAAATCTTGCTGAACAGGATACCTATCAAGATCCAGTGAAGGCACAACAGGAGGCAGAACGCGCCTTGAACCTTCTGGCAGCCAACCTGAACAAGGGCATGGGGCATCTGGAAAAGGCAAAAGCCCTGAGCGACAAGGCCGAGAAAACATTAAACAAACAACTAAAAGTATTGAAATAATATGAAACAGAAAGTGACAAGAGCACTGCTTTGCATCATGGTGGCAATGGCAAGTCTCACCGTCAATGCGCAAGTAAAAGCATTCGAGAAATATGCCGACATGAAGAATGTGTCGTACGTCTATATTTCCAAATATATGTTAGGAATGGCCAGCAAAGCATCCATGCCTTCTGTGCCTGGGGTAGATACGAAAAGCCTGGCCAGCAAACTGACAGGCATACAGATTGTCAGCTCAGAAGAAAAAACAGCATGTGCGAAACTAAGGAATGACGTGAAGGACATTCTTGCACGAGACAAATATGAGATACTGATGCAGATGAGGGAAGATGGCGACAAGGTGGATATCTACCACTGCGTGGGCAAGCAACAATCCGTAGTTGTCATGCTAATGGACGAAGATGACAGCGCAACGGTGATGATCTTCTCTGGCAACTTTACTTTAGACGATGTCATGAAAATGACGAAATAACCAACCCTGATATTAAAGAGACTGAGGGGCATTTCTTTGTTAATTTCTGATAAAAAGGTTGTAATTGGGGGAAAAGTTCGTAACTTTGCAATGATTTGAGGTAAAAAACAAGCAATTAAATAAAGACATGAAGAAAATTCAATTATTTATTGTAGCAGTTGCATGCATGCTGATGACCAGTTGTGGTAATATGGGACAGGTGCTGAGTGCGATGACCAACGGCACAGGTGTAGTGAATGCCATCAAGAGCGTAATTGGTCTCGACAAAGTGACCGCTCAAGCTCTTATCGGAAGTTGGCAATACAAGACCCCTGGCTGCGCCTTCACCAGTGAGAACCTGTTGTATAAGGCTGGCGGCGAGGTGGCAGCCGTACAAATCGAAGAAAAGCTGTTGCCATATTATCAGCAGGTAGGTATCAGCGCTAACAATACTATGATTAGCTTCAACCAGGACGGCACGTTTAGTTCCAAGATCTGTGGTACCCCCTTCAACGGCAGATATACTTTTGACGAAGCCAGCCAGAAGATAACCTTAAAGGGATTGTTACTCAGTATAAACTGTTACACAAAGCGTGAGATTAACGGCATCTCTATTTTGTTTGAAGGGAAGAAACTGCTTTCGCTGCTGCAGACGATGGCAGCCCTTAGCGGCAATCAGAATCTTGAGACAGTCAGTGAAATCAGTAAGAAGTACGATGGTGTAAGAGTCGGATTTGACATGAACAGATAGTTTTTCTGCAAAAATATGCAGAAATATTTGGTCGGATGCAGAATTATGTCTAATTTTGCATCCGTTTTCTGAATAAATATACCAACATGAAAGTAAAGAACAACCGATTGGAGGCCTTGCGCCTCATCATTTCAAGCCAGCAGCTTGGCAGTCAGGACGAGTTATTGAATGCGCTTCAGAAAGAAGGTTTCAAGCTAACACAAGCCACCCTGAGCCGCGACTTGAAACAATTGAAGGTTGCCAAAGCTGCGACGATGGGTGGGAACTATATCTATGTCCTGCCCAACGACACGATGTATAAGCGTGTCAGCACCCCCAGCCATATCCGTGAGATGATGCAGGTACCAGGCTTTGTGAGCATTAACTTCTCTGGCAACATGGGGGTCATCAAGACTCGCCCCGGCTATGCCAGCAGTATTGCATGGAACATCGACAACAGCGACGTCCCCCAGATTATCGGCACCATCGCTGGCGACGACACGATCTTTATCGTGATCAGGGAGGGCGTGAGGCATCAAGAGGTCGTAGAGGCCTTAAACGAAATTGTGCCCAATATGAAATAAGCCACGAATCACACAGTTTTTCATGATTTAATTACATCATTAGTAATAATGGAACAGGATATAGAAATTGAAGTATTAATAGCAGGGCCGGAGCACGAGAAGTACGTCGACACCATCCTCGACACCATCGCCGAGGCAGCAAAAGTACGTGGTACAGGTATTGCCAAGAGGACGCATGAATACCTCACCAAGAAGATGATGGAGGCCAAGGCCGTCATCGCCTTAACAAAAGATGGCCGTTTCGCAGGATTCAGTTACATCGAGACCTGGGAGAACCAGCAGTATGTGACGACATCTGGTCTGATCGTACACCCGGATTTCCGTGGACATCATGTAGCAAAACGCATCAAGGACATGACCTTTACTCTGGCCCGCACACGCTGGCCTCATGCCAAGATTTTCTCGCTGACCAGCGGTGCCGCTGTGATGGCGATGAACACTGCCTTGGGCTACCAGCCTGTGACTTTCGCCGACCTCACTGACGACGAGGCTTTTTGGAAGGGTTGCGAAGGGTGTGTAAACGTGGATGTACTCCACCGTACGGGTCGTAAGTACTGCATATGCACAGCCATGCTCTACGACCCTACCGAGCATCTGCCCGCCAAGATTCCCGATGAGGTCATAGAGCGCATTAAGGCAATCGACGGAAAGGAGATTCTTTAGTTAAGTGTTTAGAGTTTAGTATTTATAGTTTAGAGTTTATAGTTTATAGAAAGATATGGCAAACAAAAAAGTTGTAGTAGCCTTTTCTGGTGGGCTTGACACCAGTTACACCGTGATGAAGCTTACCCAGGACGGCTGGGATGTGTATGCAGCCTGTGCCAATACCGGCGGTTTCAGTGCAGAACAGTTGAAGACCAATGAGGAGAACGCCTATAAGCTGGGCGCCGTGAAATATGTCACCCTCGACGTGACCCACGAGTATTACGAGAAATCGCTGAAATACATGATCTTCGGCAACGTGCTGCGCAACAACTGCTACCCCATCTCCGTGTCGAGTGAGCGCATCTTCCAGGCCATCGCCATCGCCCGTTATGCCAAGGAGATCGGTGCCGACGCCATTGCCCACGGTTCAACAGGAGCCGGCAACGACCAGATCCGCTTCGACATGACCTTCCTCGTGATGGCTCCCGGCGTAGAGATTATCACCCTGACCCGCGACAAGAAGCTGACCCGCAAGGAAGAGGTAGACTATCTGAACGAGCACGGCTTCTTCGCCGATTTCACGAAGTTGAAGTACTCTTATAACGTCGGCATCTGGGGCACCAGTATCTGTGGCGGCGAACTGCTCGACCCCACACAGGGACTGCCCGAGGATGCCTACCTGAAGCACGTGACGGCCAAGGAGCAGGAGTCGCTGCTGAAGATTGAGTTCAATAAAGGTGAGATCGTCGGTGTCAACGGCGAGCAGTTCGACGACAAGGTGAAGGCCATCCAGAAGATCGAGGAGATCGGTGCCTCATACGCCATTGGTCGCGATGCCAACGTGGGCGACACCATCATCGGCATCAAGGGTCGCGTAGGCTTTGAGGCTGCGGCCCCGAAACTGATCATCGAGGCTCACCGCCTGCTGGAGAAGTCGACCCTGAGCAAGTGGCAGCAGTACTGGAAGGACCAGGTGGCCAACTGGTATGGCATGTTCCTCCACGAGAGCCAGTATCTGGAACCAGTCATGCCCGACATCGAGGCCATGCTGACCTCATCACAGCGCAACGTGACGGGTACGGCCATCCTGAAACTCCGTCCCTATAGTTTCGAGACAGTAGGCATCGACAGCGACAACGACCTGACGAAGTCGAAACTCGGCGAATATGGCGAGACGCAGACTGGCTGGACTGCCGACGAGGCCAAGGGCTTCATCAAGGTCAGCTCGACACCACTGAGAGTGTATTACGGCATCCATAAGGACGAGAAGAGGTAAAGCCCACCCCTAACCCCTCCCAAAGGGAGGGGGACTTTAATGTTAGACTTTTAGCTGAGGTTTAGCGAAAGGAGGGGGACTTTAATGTCAGACTTTTAACTGAGGTTTAGCGAAAGGAAGGGGACTTTAATGTTAGACTTTTAGCTGAGGTTTAGCGAAAGGAGGGGGACTTTAGTGTTAAATGTCAGAGAGGAAGCGCTTAGCATGGGTAAGAAAAGGATATACGGATATGAAATGGCTGAACCGGCGACTTATTCACTATTGAAAGAGTTCGCTGCCCAGAACAGAAAAAAGCCTACCGAAGCCGAGAGTGTCCTCTGGAATTGCCTGAGAGGGAACTTTTATGGCATTCACTTCAGAAGGCAACATGTCATAGGACCATTCATCGCAGATTTCGTATGTCTCTCACATAAACTCATCATAGAGTTAGACGGTGGGTATCATCAGCTTCCCGATCAACAGGTCAGCGACCAAGAACGGACGGAATGGCTGGAGGCCAAAGGCTTTAAGGTGATAAGATTCAGCAATGCAGACATCACCAGCAATACAGACAAGGTTCTGACCGCTATCAAAACATATCTTATAAAAGAACAATTAATTGATTACAATGAATAATCTGTCAAACAACAAATCTAACCTTTCAGCCCCCCTCCCTTTGGGAGGGGCTGGGGGTAGGCTCTCTGTAGGTATATTAGGCGCTGCCGGCTACACAGGCGGTGAACTGATCCGCCTGCTGCTGAACCACCCTGAGGCAGAGATCGTCTTTGCCAACAGCGAGAGCAACGCCGGCAATCTGGTGAGCGATGTACACGAGGGTCTCATCGGCGAGACGGACTTGAAGTTCACCGACCGGATGTCCTTTGAAGATATTGACGTCGTGTTCTTCTGTTTCGGCCACGGCAAGAGCGAGCAGTTCCTGAAGGAGCATACCATCCCCAGCCATGTGAAGATCATCGACCTGGCGCAGGACTTCCGTATCAAGGGCGACCACGACTATGTCTATGGTTTGCCTGAGATCAACCGCGAGGAAATCCAGAAAGCGCAGCACGTAGCCAATCCCGGCTGCTTCGCCACCTGTATCCAAGCGGCACTCCTCCCTGCCGCCTACCTTAATATATTAAAGGAAGACGTGGCCGTGAATGCCATCACGGGTTCGACGGGTGCCGGCCAGAAGCCCGGTGCCACCACCCACTTCTCCTGGCGCAACAATAACCTGAGCATCTACAAGCCCTTCCAGCACCAGCACATCGCCGAGATCCGTCAGTCGCTGAAGCAGGTGCAGGGCTACCTCGATGCCGACATCGACTTCATCCCCTATCGTGGCGACTTTGCCCGGGGCATTTTCTGCACAGCCGTCATCAAGACGCCAGCCCCTGTGGAGGATGTCATCGAGGCTTATAAGGACTTCTACCGTGATGCCGCCTTCACCCACTACAGCGACAAAGCCATCGACCTGAAGCAGGTGGTGAACACCAACAAGGCATTGGTACATGTCGAGAAGTACGGCAACAAGTTGCTCGTCACCTCTGCCATCGACAACCTCCTGAAGGGCGCCGTAGGCCAGGCCGTGCAGAATATGAACCTCATGTTCGGCATTGACGAGACGGCTGGTCTCAGGCTGAAAGCCTCCGCGTTCTAAGGGAAAAGTGAAGAGTGAAACATCTGCTACCGCTCATATTGCCATTGCTAAGTATTGCGCTGCCTGTGGTGGCACAACAGCAAGAAGCATGCCCTGTTATCAAACTTGAGGCAGAGCGGTTGCCAGACCTCAACATCCCCCGTGCCGGACATGCGCTGTTCTATGCCCGTTCGGCCGAAGGACGCTTGCAAGGCAAGAATGGTGAACTGACGGTGGTTGGAGGACACACTAACGGCTTTGTGCCCACGCCAACAGCGGAATACCTCAAAGACGGCAAGTGGCACACCATGCCAATGACCTACACCCATGACTTCGGTCTCTCCGTGGTGCTCAAGTCGGGTAAGGTCCTTCTTGCCGGAGGATGTGAGCAGCCCACAGGCATCGGCCAGACTTACACTGCCGAACTTTATGATCCGCAGACTCACACTTTCAGAGGCTTTGGCAATATGCACCAAAAGCGTGTCTGGGCCTCAGCCTTGGAACTCGACAGTGGACAGGTTGTTATCGCC
The DNA here is from genome assembly GCA_946548085.1 of uncultured Prevotella sp. Lineage (GTDB taxonomy): Bacteria > Bacteroidota > Bacteroidia > Bacteroidales > Bacteroidaceae > Prevotella. Next base: position 9,048 of record CAMNPN010000068.1, read on the forward strand.
GGCAACTGGTATCAAAAGGACGGTATAGAGATCTTCCACGAAGTTCAAAGCGGCAGTGGAGACTACAAAGGGAAGAGTAGTTTCTCGTATGTTAAAGACGTGACAGCCGAACGCAGTACACCCTATATCTTCCGTATGGCTGATGGTGATGCCCTCATCATTGGCAGCAACGACATCAAGGGCGACACCATCCACAGCACATTCGCAGACCGTCTGAAAGGCGACACCCTGCATATCCCCCTCTTCCAATCATGGCAGCCATTGAAGATCAGCACCCACGACGATGCCATGAGTTTCATCGGTGACGAGGCAGAAGGCGACTATACCTATCTGATGCCCGTACAAGACAGCACTGGCCAGGTGGCTATTGCTCGTGTCAGCGACACAGATTTCAGCCTTTTGTCCACCGTCTGTCCTATTCCAATGTCCTGTCAGGGAGACGCCATCGAATACTTCTCCAACGTTATCGTCGACCGTCAGGCTCATCGTGCTTATCTTCTCGGCATCAGTACAAACTATCATGCAGCCCCAGAGAAGAACCCGCTATACGTGCTCTGTATCGACTATGACCAGACGTCAACCAATGGCGGAGCACCCATGACGCTCTACTATACCCAGCCTCTGGAAGTGGTACCCAACAGCACACCACTCCTGACTCCTGAGGGCAATCTGCTGATAGCCGGAGGTCTGACAGGAAGCAGCAACTACACACCCTCCAATGACGTCTGGCTGCTCCGTGTGGGTGGAGAACCCGAAGTCGCTAGCAGCAACAAAAGTTTTTGGACATGGATATTATTGGGCATCGTCGTACTGGCAGCCATTCTATGGGCCATCCGCTGGAGAAAGCAAAAACCGACATCAGCCACTCCAGAACCCATTGCAACACAAGAGACCGCAGAAGAAGACGTTCCTCACCTGATGCAGCACATCAACAGCATCATGGAGAGCCAAAAACTATACAAGAACAGCGAACTGAAACTTTCCGACCTCGCCAATGCCGTCGGCAGCAACAGACGGGCTGTTTCCGACTGCATCAACTCACAGGTAGGCTGCTCATTCAACCAATATGTCAACACCTTCCGCACGGAACACGCCAAGCGCATCATCCGCCAATACCCTGACAGGAAGCTGTCTGACATCTATGTCGAGTCAGGCTTTGCCAACGAAACCTCCTTCTTCCGCACCTTCAAAGCCCTCACAGGCATGACGCCCAAGGAGTGGAAGGACAAGGGGATATAAATCTATATTCCATTACTATTTTGAAGAAAAACGACTAACAAAACACGTTCTGTTAGTCGAAAGTGTTGTTTTGTAAGTCGATTTTCATACTTATTTTATATCTTTGTGCCAAAATAATCAAACAAAACCTAATTATGATGATTACAAAGACAACCCCCAAAGGATGGATGCTCACATTACTGAGCGCCCTTTTCCTGTTATCAGGCCTTACGGCTTCATGTTCAAAGGACGATAAAGATGACAAAGGTGGCGGAATTGCTCCAGACCCGAATATCCCTACGTTATCAGAAATCAAGTATGACCTCAGTCAGCAGGCTGTGATTATCCCAGAGGCTGTAACGAAACAGCTGATTAGTGTCGACACGTTAGGTCACAAACTAATCCTTCCTGCTTCTGCCGAGATGCCAGAAGTTGGACAATGCCTGATATTCAATACGCCTACCAAAGATCTGCCGGATGGTCTGCTGGCGAAGGTGAAGAGCGTAAAAGAGGGGGCAAATGGTTACGAGATCATCTATGAAGATGCCCAGCTGAAAGATGCTTTCAAGAATATCGACATTCCCGAACAATACATACCACTGGGACAATATGTGGAACACGTCTATGACGCCGACGGTAAGGAAGTGAAGTTCTCCACTCGTGAAAAGACCCGCGCCAGTGGTGTTAAGTCATTTGAGATTATCTTGCCTGAGATTGGTTGGAAATTGGGCAAGGGGATAGAACTGACACCAAAAATGAGTATCGACCTGCTGATGCGATATGTGTTCATGTTTGGTGACTATGAACTGAGTTATGCTGGTGTAAAGTTCGATGCAGACATCACAGTGGGTGCTGACCTCAACAGCACGAAAGAGGAAGCAAAGCTCTTTGAGAAGAAATTCCATATCCTCACCATTGTCTGCGGTGCTATTCCTATTGGTCCCGTCCTACTGACTCCTAGCATCGATGTACAGGGAGTCGTGAGAGCCGAAGGCAAGATTACGCTCGAGGCCTCAATCAGCTATGAACGGACGCTTCATGCTGGTATGGTCTATCAGAAAGGAGCTGGCATAAAGCCAACCTGTGAACTTGAACCAGAGGCGCCTGACGCCCTGAAGTTCACCTTTGGTCCCAAGTTCGAAGGCGGTATTGCCTATGGCCTTATCATGGGAGGCAACATTGGTGTTTTTGGAAAGACACTTCATGTCCGAAACCGTCTTACAGTCATGAAAAAAGAGACTATCAGTGGTAAAATCGACATGGCGGCCTTTACTGGGACCGGAGAAGACTGTTTGACACCTTTCACACTAGATGCTTCAGGAACTCAAGAAGCCGTTGACAACAATATTCTACGTACGCTCGATTATGCTCTTAAATGGAAATTCTCACAATTCGAAGACCTCATGTATAATCAGTCCATAGGCATTACTGTTGGCTGGGATTTAACTACACTGGGTGTTGATGTGGCTTCGACAACTATGCCGGAGATGAGCATCCCCATCTCATCGGTTCCCATCTGCCCGCAAGTAAAGATTGAGGAAAAGGACTTCTTGACCTCAGACGAAAATGATGTGACATTGAAACTTCACCATACCAAAAAGAGCGTATTAGACGATATTACGGAGTTTCGGGCAGAATTCAAACGTGTAGGGGCAAAACCAGACGAAAGTCCTATCGTAAAGTACTTCGACTTCGATGACGAGAAACGCTCCCTGCTGGTGGCAGAAATCAAGGGTGCAGATGTCACCTCCACAGCCAATGCCACGCTCAATGGAGAAGACAACTACGACATCACCGTTTATATGAGCCTGCTGGGTCTGGACATCCCCATCTTCGAGGGAAAGGCAAATGTCAAAGACCTGCGAATTGACGCACAATCAATAGATTATAGCGCAGAGATAGAGGCAACGGCTTCAGACGGGACAAAAGTCAGTGGTATCATAACATGGGGTGGAGTGAACGGATTTGTTATCGACAGGCTTGGCCAAGGCGAAAGATTTGAAAGTAAAGACATCGTGGTGACACCAATAGGTAACAAAGGGGAATTCCTGTGTACTGCAACATACAACAAGACATATGATGATGCTAGAGGAAAAACCATTAAGGAAAGTGCGACATTAGACCTCACTATCGACCAGCCGAAAAATGGGACTTACGGAATTGCCAAGAAATTGGTATTTAATTTTGTACAAGAGGTTTACTACCAGTATTATGACTTTACAGTAAAAATCAAGGAGAACGTAAATGCCACTGACATTCCAGTTTCATGGACAAGTGAAAGCGGGAGGTCGGTCGTCTGGAGCGGTGGTGCTGATGAAGGTGTGAAGATCATCGGCTATAGCCATTCAAGTGTTGTGGAACAGGATGGTGACATCAAGCAGAACCTCATCTTCAGCAAGCCGGACAAATACAAATTAAGGATTGGCGTTGAATTCCCAAAAGATTAAGAATTCATGTTTCGCAAGTTATAAATATTTTGAGATAAGGTCGCAAAAAAGAGCACAGGGATTTCCCGTATGTCGCGGAAATTTTGTAACTTTGATGTGCTAACAAAAAAGTACAAGGCCCTATGCTCAGCGACAAAGGTACAAACATTTTTCAGAGATCGGCAAGCTTTTCAAAGAAAAAAAATGACTACCTTTGCAGTCAATAAAGGAAACGAAAGATTATGCCTCGCAAGACTGACGGAATAGAATTCGAACTACATCCCAGCCCCCAGAAGGACAAGGACGGGAAGCCACTGCTCTATGTCAAACTGGCATCAAAGAAGAAACTCACCTTCGCGCAGCTGGAAAGTTACAGCATCAGCCATAAGCACATGGCAAAGGGCGAGTTGGAGGCCTGCTTCACCAAATTCCTTAACTGCGCAGCCCTCTGGTTCCATGAAGGCTACCGAGTGGAGACGCCCATCGGTTCGTTTGCGCCGAAACTGAAACTGACGGGAGAGCATACGGACCCCAAGACGGTGACGGGCCGCGACATCAGGTACGACGGTGTCGAGTTCATCCCCTCCAAGGACTTTATCAGAGAGGTCTGCACCAACAGGCTGGGTTTCCGCTGCGTCGAGGGCCCTGTAGGCAACAGCCAGATGCACGATCCCAAGGCTATGGATGAGGCTCTGCGCCGCAGCCTCCAACAAGGCTTCACCACCGTCAAGATATTCAGAATCTGCAGCGGTCTGAAACGTGACTCCGCTCAAAAGTACCTTGACAGCCTGACAAAGGGCGAGCATCCCCGTCTTCGCAGGGTGAAGAACGGCAAGTCGTATCTATACTTCCCTATTCAGGAAGAATCCCCCGTTGAAAAATAGGTATCGACCCTATGGTCGACATATACCGACCCAAGGCTCGACATTTGTCGGCCCCAGGGTCGGTATATGTCGGGCCTTAGGTCGGTACGACTTTACACGGCAGTAACTACCTGTTTAGTGCCTATGCTCTCCCACTTTACAGCGTCCTTTCTCCAAACGAGAAACGTTCAAAATCTCTGGACCCACCGCACACACCTCCTCCCAGAAGCGTACCCTCTACAGGAAAAACGACTAACAAAACGCGTTCTGTTAGTCGAAAGTGTTGTATTGTAAGTCGATTCTCGTTCTTATTTCCTATCTTTGTGCCAAAATAGTCAAACCTATCAATGATGATGACTGGCAGACCGTTTCTACCAAAGGAGGTGACCGACATGGATGATGTGAACAAACTCAAATATTAATTCAACAAATTAACACATTATGAAGAAATTGCTATTAGCTGTGGTAGGCATCATGTTTGCAGCCACAAGTTTCGCACAAAACGCTTTGGTGGCCTCGTTGAGCCACGGAGAAAACGTATCGTATTACTATGGTGTCACAGCCCTTCAACAAGTTGTAGCAGCAGCAGAAAGCGGCGACATCATCAATCTCTCTGGTGGATCGTTTGATGCCGCCGACATCAACAAGGCTATTACTCTTCGTGGTGCTGGCATCGATAGCGATGCACCGACTTACATTTCTGGCGGCTTCACCATCAATATCCCCACGGATGATGCCAATCGTTTTATGATGGAGGGCATCAGATGCAAGGACAACATGGAAATGGATGGAACTTTTTCCAACCCATATTTCCTGAGATGCCAATTCAATAACATCGGTTATAATGGCAACACCCAAGCTATCACGAACATCATGTATGCCAATTGTAAAATTACTGGGTATTTCTATACACGTGGCAGCAATACTTATTCCTTGGTCAATTGTTACATATACCATTTTACTCAATATGAGGCTTCATTTATTACAGCCGAGAATTGTATATTTGTAGACAATGGTTTCCATGTAAGTTCTTATCGTCAAACCCAATTCACTAATTGCATTTTTGTTTCTGCTGATGGCAAAGGTGGCTATAATGATTATTCTGGCAACACCAATTTTTTGCCCTCCAGTTCGCAGGCCACAAACTGCATTGCCGTAAACTTCCCTGAGTCTTATAACCTTTTCCAAGAATTATCCGTTAGTACTAACTGTCCGACATCTTCTATGGCTTATGCTACAGTCTTCAAGACTTTCAAAGGTACTTATTCCGACGAAGAGGCCTTTGAGCTGACTGATAACATTTTGGCTGTATATCCTAATCTTGGACTCTATAAGGGTCTACTGCCTTACAACTCCACACCGTCTTATCCTCTAATTACCTCATTGAGTGCTGACGACCAGACGGACGCAGACGGAAATCTTAACAATGTGAAGGTAGTTGTGAGCAACCCTAAATAAACAAGGGCAAAAAATAGTGTGTTTCATCAAATGATATTTAAAGTTTATGCGAAAGTATCTGTTTCTAACCATACTGCTCTTGTGCCTTAGTTTAGGTGTTAGGGGGCAGATAGTTTATCCAACGATCGACCTGTCAGGTTTGCCTAAGGCCACAACGGCCCAGTCGCTCCGATACTGGTTCGATGACGATATCGGCACTAACGTTCAGACCTCGAACGTTTTGGATGGCAGTTCCGTTACCATCAGCGCCACCTCGCTCGTCGACGGCATCCATATCCTGCACTATCAGATTGTCGACAGCAAGGGCATTGCAGGCATTCCTGTCTCGAAGTTTTTCATCAAGGTTGGCGCGATACTGACAGCCACGAAGTTACTCTATTGGTTCGACGACGAGAAGAGCGGAGCCACTGAGACTGCCCTTAGCAATGACGTGATGACTGTTGATGCCTCGGCACTTGTGGATGGCATCCACATCTTGCACTATCAGACTGTCGACAGCAAGGGCGATGCAGGCATTCCCGTCTCTAAGATGTTCATGAAGCTTGGTGCAACGGTAGCAGCAAAGGCCACAGGCATCCAATACTGGTTCGACGACAACGATGCACTTATGAAGGAGTCTGACATCAAAGACCTGTCAACAACCGTCGATGCCAGCGGACTGGCTCTGGGCGAGCACACCCTGCACTACCAACTGAAGTTCTCTGACGGCACCTTGTCGCCTGCTGCTTCTGCCACCTTCAACACTACGCAGGTTCTTCAAGGCGATGCCAACAACGACCAGAAGGTGAACGTGGCTGATATCGTGGTGATTCAGATCTTCATCGACGACAACACCAAGCCTATCCACGGCGCCAATGCCGATGCCGACGGCAACGGTGTCATCGATGAGGAAGATGTCGAAGACGTCAGCAACATCATCCTAGGTATTAAGAAGTAGCCACGGTCTAAAGAAACCCGTTTTAATATGCAAGAAAATGTCAAATGCACGCCCCAAAGTGTGTACATTTGACATTTTATCCCCTTGGGACAGAAAGCACGGATAAATCATACGACTTGGCGTCGGCAACCCGCACCTCAGGGCGTTACACCAATGGAAGGCAGAGGTTCCGATGGAAGTCACCCCATTGCCGATGGCGACGTCCACCAGATTGGGACATGAATAGAAGGCAAACTTGTGAAATAACGAATAATAATCATGGCTATAGCGTACGAAAATGTTTTTCAAGATTTTATCTGCCACCTGCCACCAAGCCTTAGGAAAGCCTTTATATAAAGGAGATACAAGGTGGTGGCAGATGGGTGGCAGGTGGCAGATAATGGCATTTGGGCGCAGTAACAGCCCATGGTTTTGTGTGTAAAGGACTATCGTTTCCACTGTTTTCTCTGAGAGAAAACGATGTTTTCCCTCAGGGGAAACGATGTATTCTCTCAGGGAAAACGACATAACCCCCATCGGAAACGATGCTTCTCTTCTATCTACGGGAATTGAGGGAACTGCCACCTGCCACCCATCTGCCACCACCTCTAACTGTCTTAAACACAGGCTTTTCCAAAGCAGGGTGGCAGGTGGCAGATAAATAGAGCAAAATTTACTTGCGAATGACCATCTGATAGTTATATAGTCAGGAACCTATGACATTAATACTGAGTCAAAGTTTTTCTGGTGAATGTTTGGCGGTCTCACTGGAAATGACTACCTTTGCATCCAACTAAACAAACGTGATATGGCAACGACACGACCGAACTTCTGGCTGGCTATCCTGCTGTTCCTGCTTCCATCCGTGGCAATAGGGAGAACGGCCGACTCCATTCCTTCAGTCTGCCCGATAGTCAAAATGGAAGCAGAGCGTTTGCCAGACCTGAACATCCCCCGTGCAGGCCATAAGGCGCTGATGGCGGGTGGCGAATACGTGGTGTTTGGTGGTCATACCAACGGCTTCGTGCCAACGCAAACGGCTGAATATTTCAGGGACGGCGAGTGGCACGTGATGCAGATGACATATAACCACGACTTTGGCACGGTCATTTTGCTCAAGTCGGGCAAGGTGCTTTTGGCCGGCGGCGTGGCAGAGAACATTGGAGTCGGACAAACTTATACGGTGGAACTCTACGACCCCCAGAGCCATACCTTCGACGGCTTCGGCAGTATGAACATCAAGCGAGCCAAGGCCTCCGCACTGGAACTTGACAGCGGGAAGGTGGTTGTCGCCGGCAATTGGTATCATGATGACGGCATCGAACAGTTTGATGGCAAAATGTCCTTTTCATATATTAAGGATGTGAACCAGCAACGTTCCTATCCCATCATCATCCGTATCGCCAAGGATGATGCCCTTATCATAGGCAGCAGGAGCAACAAGGACGAGAAGATACCACCCATTGCCGACCGTCTGAAAGGCGATACGGTCAGAGTCCCCCTATTAGAGACGTGGCATCCTTTTGCTGGTATTGCTCCACTCAGCAATGAGAATTTCATTGGTGATGAAAGAAAAGAAGTCTATTCTTATCTGATACCTGTTGAGAATGACAACGGCCAGGTGGCTATCGTGAAGGTGGAGAACGGCTTGTTCTCGCTGCTGCCCACAGCATGTCCCGTCCCTATGCAAAGTGAATGGGGCGGAATATGGTATAACAAGAACATCATCGTGGACCGTCAGGCCCACCGTGCCTACCTCATGGGTATTAACAGCGATTTCAGGACAAGCCACGATGCGGGCTACCGCTATTATTTGCTGACCATTGACTACACTCAGACGACTGACGGCAAGCCTGCAACGCTGACACTCTATTATACAGATCCACTTCCGCTCATTTTTGACACTACACCCACTCTGACTTCCAACGGCGACCTGCTGATGGCCGGTGGCATGTCTCTAACCACTTATTTCAAGCCTTCTGCAATGACATTCCTGCTGCATGTGGGAAGGCAGCCTGTAGCAGCTAAAAGCGGATTCTCATGGCTGTTGCTTGTGGTTGTCTGTCTGGGAGTGCCGGCTCTGGTTTGTGGCCTGTGCCTTCTGTTCAGGAAGCGCCGCCGTCCAACAGAACAAGAAGACCGTGAGCAAGTTGCTGACCAAGTCCTCATAAGCCGTATCTGCGAACTGATGGAAAACGAGAAGTTATACCTGAACGACAGTCTGAAGATAGCAGACATCGCTTCGGCACTCTGTGTCAACCGCTATTATATCTCCGACTGTATCAATTCCGTCAAAGGCTGTTCGTTCGCCAAGTTTGTCAACACCTACAGGATAGAGCATGCCAAGCGTTTGTTGCGCACCCAGCCCGACATGAAACTCTCGGAAGTGTGGATGTCGTCAGGCTTCTCTACGGAGCGCACTTTCCTCCGTGCCTTTAAGTCCATCACAGGCATGACCCCAAGCGAATATAAAGCCCAAAACGACTGACAAAGCATCCCCTGTCAGTCGTTTTTGCTGTTTTGTCAGTCTTTCTTTCTAATTTGTCACTACCTTTGCGGATATCAATGTAACACTAAATTAATTGAATATGAACAAAGGTAACAAACAAGACCGCTGGTATAGCGCATTAAGAGTATCGCTGGCTGTGGCATTCATTTCATTAGGATTCATGGCCTGCTCATCAAATGATGATGGTAGTGACATCACACCGTCTCCCGACGCCCCCGCTCAGCAGGGTACCCTCAAGGTGAGTCCCACAGCACTTCACTTTGATGCCAATGGTGGCACACAGCGTATTGAGATAAACACCAAAGGCTATGAGTACTATGGAGGATTTGCCGATGATAATTGTGACACATGGGTCACCTGTTCCACATCAAATAAGGGTGTGAATGTCAAGGTGTCTGCCAATACTACCGGCAAGGAACGCACAGGCACCGTCTATGCCTTTGTCACCAACAATCCCAACGCTTCCTCTTTGAACGACATAACTTATACGACCATCAAGGTAACGCAGGCAGCGAACCAGAATCAGCCACAGGAGCAGAACTTTTATATCGAGAGTGGAAGCGTCCACATGTACTATGCCATACTCTGGAGATGGGACGTTAATTTCAAGGCCACCGACGACGGCGTGTCCATCATCCCCAACAATAACGGCAACGGTAGAGGCGCTCAAGTCATCATTAAGCAGAAGGGGGTAGATTCAGGTGCCAATGCAGTATGGGAATCCACGATATCCTTCAATGTCGATGACCTCAGCCTCGTCGAAAGCAAGAAGGCTAAAATCAGCGACTTCAAGTACGAAATGAACAGAGAAGGTCGTGAACGCCAATATTACGATTGGCACATAGCCTGGACGAAAACAACAACAAGACTGGAATCAGGCACAGCAAAATCCCAGGAGGACACAGGACTCTGGTATTACACAAAGGATGATCTCAACTACTTTAGCAATGAGACCATTTATTACGACCGATGGACGAAAGACATTTACTCTGAGCCTGAGGAAAAGACTGTCGTCAATGTGACGGAAGAAGTAACTGACGGAAGTAGCCTTTCCATTGGTCTGGTCATCAAGAAAAAGTGACACCTCATGGATATGAGATACCACATATGGGAGCGGGCAGCGACATCCGCTCCCTTCTTTTGATTCAGTAGGTTTCTCATCCACCACCTGACTTCTCTTATCAAAATATTAAACTATATCCCTCAAAATTTGGTGGATTTACTTTTTATTCGTAACTTTGCATCCGACTATACAAATGTGATATGGCTGCAACACGACTGAACTTATGGCTGACCATTCTGCTGCTCCTGCTTCCGACGGTGGCAAGAGGGGTATCGGCAGATAATATCCCGTCTGATTGCCCGATAGTCAAGATGGAAGTGGAGCAGTTGCCCGACCTGAACATTCCCCGAGCCTCTCACCAGCTATTCTTCGCTGGCGGCGAGTATGTCGTGGCAGGCGGCCATACCAATGGCTTCATCCCCACGCCGACAGCCGAGTATTTCAAGGACGGCGAGTGGCACGTGATACAGATGGTCTACAACCACGACTTCGGCTACTCCGTGGTGCTGAAGTCCGGCAAAGTGCTCCTCGGCGGAGGCTGTTCTGAGCCCATCGGCATCGGACAGACCTTCCTCGCTGAACTCTACGACCCGCAGACCCACACCTTCGACGGCTTCGGCAGCATGGAGCAGAAGCGTGCAGGCGCCTCCGGACTGGAACTGGACAGCGGCTGCGTGGTCATTGCCGGCAACTGGTATCACAACGACGGCATAGAACTTTTCGACGGCAGAAGGCGCTTTACATATATAAAAGATGTGTCCGAGGGGCGCTCCGGACCGTTCATCTTCCGCACGGCCAAGGACGATGCCATCATCTTCGGCGGTTTCAACACCAAGGGCGACTCACTCCACAGCAGCACGGCCGACAGACTGAGGGGCGAGGCCGTCAGCATTCCCCTGTTTGAGACGTGGCACCCGTTTGGCTGCTTAGCCCATCGCAGTGCCGAGAGTTTCATCGGCAACGAATCCAGAGGCGTCTATGCCTACCTCTTCCCTGTCCGCGACAGCACGAGCCAGGTGGCCATCGCGAAGATTGAGAACGGCAACGTCTCGCTGCTGCCCACCGTCTGCCCCGTGCCGATGAAGACCCAGTGGGGAGGCATCGAGTACTATTCCACCATCATCACAGACCAGAAGCGCGGCAGAGCCTACCTGATGGGAGGCAATGCCGACATGCATATCCAACCAGAGAAAGGGTTCCGACACTATGTGCTCCGCATCGACTATGCCGAGGCCAGCGAAGGCAAGCCTGCCCCGCTGACGCTCTACTATACAGACCCGATGCAGGACATGCCCGACTATACCCCCGTGCTGACACCCGAAGGACACCTGCTGATGGCAGGCGGACTGACGACGGCCGTCAGCAACTTTGCCCCTTCCGGCCGTGCCTACGTGTTCCATGTTGCCGACAGCAACGAGAGCCAGAGCGGGAGTGCAACGAGCAATCATCCCTGGTGGTTGTGGTTAGCAGTTCTGTCAACTGCCATTGTCATTGCCGTCACCTTAATGATACTGCAGCGCCGTCGGTGCAAGCATAGACTTGCCGGAGCTTCCGAGATCATGACAGCCAACGGCACAGCTGAGCCCAGGACTGACCTCATGGAGCGCATCGATGAACTGATGGAGAGCGAGAAGCTCTATCTGAACAACGGGCTGAAGATCTCTGACATTGCCGACGCCTTCCATCTGCACCGCAACGACATCTCTGCCTGCATCAACTCGCAGACGGGATGCACCTTCACCCAGTACATCAACCGCTACCGCATCGAATATGCCAAACGGCTGATGCGCCAACAGCCCGAGAAGAAAGTATCTTCCGTCTGGATGGAGGCCGGCTTCGGCAGCGAGCAGACCTTCTTCAAGACCTTCCGCGCAGCCACCGGCGTATCGCCTAAAGAGTGGATGGCACAAAACAACAATTTATCTTAATCAGCACTATATTCCGCTGTCTCCTGCCCCTCGAAAATTTCTTGTCTATCGTTTGCCTATAGCCGAACGATCGTTTGAGTATAGCCGAACGATTGTTTGAGTATAGGCAAACGATGGTAAGGATAGGGTAAAACCCCTGTGGGAATAGGGCTTTACCCCTATAAGGAGTATCTGCTTACCCTGTAAGCAATACCTTCCAACAACGTTAACGATACCTTTCAACAATGTCAGGAAGCATCATAACTCATTAAAAACCATACAAGAATCCGCAAGCCTCTGTGCATAACTGGAACTTCCATAACATCAAAAAGACACACCGAGAACCTCCGCCAGCGAGTCTATTTTGCCCAAATCTCCAAAAATCGACTCTCGTTTTGCAAAATGAGAGTCGATTTTTGCAAAACGAGAGTCTTTTTCCA